>JBDRPR010000616.1:0-4729 GCA_043826845.1 Bacteroidota bacterium | reverse complement strand
GACAAAACATTATCTTTGTAATCCGTTATATAGCTTATCCGATTAAATTCATCAAAGTAGTATTTTACAGGATAATTATCTTGACCCGAGGATGACTTTACCAATCCTGTAATTGAATCATAGGTAGAAGTATAAAAAATGGCGTCAATCGGACCAAAACGAACATCATCATAATAGGCTAGTAATCCGTTCGTATTATTGCCGGTAACTCCCAAATGAATATTTAAAGAATCCAGCGAATTTACTGAAGACAAATCGCAAACAAGGTCAATTTTATTCCATGCCGTCGTGTCATCGCCCATCTTTGAAACATTATAACATATTGTGTCATTATCATAACCTATGACTCTGACCGTGGGAATATCCTCGGCAATGGCATTTTTACACCAGGTGGATAAGATATATATGTCACTTACGAGATTTTCGGCGTCCAGGCTATAATATAATCCAAGTACCGAATCAGCAACGGCGTCGGCTGATAAAATGGAATAATTGCCTGTAAATTTAAAAATCGAAACAATATTGGCGTTTTCGGAACCAACAGTTGACCAGTTTTCGAAACCATCTTCACCATCTAAATACAGACATTCTCGTCCAAATGCAAATGCATTGGAAACTGTGGCTACTTGATTAAAACCGCTTTCGCAGTACTGTGTAGCCATTGTGTCATAACTATTTTGCGTCCAGCAGAGCACATTACCATGTCTATCCAATCCATGATCCTGCCATTCGTCAAAATACTTATAGGAATAAATATAATCGCTAGGGTAACTTGTTTCCGACACCTTTACAGTGGAAATATTACAATATGATGATGAATCTTCCGGACTCTCGGCACTGCATCTATACGAATAAGAATTGTCCAAAATGAACCATATTGAATCGCCATTATTTATACTGAAAAGACCTCTCTTTTCTTTATGACCATTATTTAGGCAATTGCCTCTCTGATCGGACATCAAGGAGTCCACGAGAATTAGTGAATCCTCTCCATATCTCTTCAATTTAACAACGGTATTGTTGCTATCTTGCATCTGACATAGTTCCATATTATAAAACATATACTTTGGCGTATCCCACATTCCATTGGTTATGGACACTATATGAGTATCGACATCAGGTTCGGCGATTCCAGAATCATTATTATAATAGGTCATGCCACTGCAGGTATTAAATATTCTCGTCGATGGCCAAGCGGAAGCATCGGAAAAAGTGGCGATTTTCGCTTTCGATCCAATGCCTACTAGGTTATCGTTCACAATAGCGTTGACGTCACATACCGCATCAGATCTACTAATAAATATGGTTGTATCATCCGATTCAATCCAAGATATCGCTGATGAGTTAAATGACATCAAATTAAGTCGATCTGCAAAATCATCATAGCATATTGAATCATATTTTACTAAGTCATCAAATAAAGGTGTCATTGTTTTGCATATTCGACCATAGTTATCGTAATAATATTGGCTCGTATTGCAAACTCCATCCATCACTTGACGATTACTTTTTAGGTGTGCCTTATATATATGTTTTCTGACTTGATCAAAATCATATTCTTTGACATAGTAATTGTTGATTACTGTATCGAAGGACGTCCCGGCAGTATCCATTACAGATGAAGCATAAGCCAAATAGTTCAAACCGTCAATTTTATAACCTGCACCATCCACGCCCAGCGAAGTGTCAAGCAGATTTGGAAAACTCATGATATTATAGATCGAACTATCTGGAAATCCAGAAATATTGATATCATTAAAGTAATGGGATATTCTATACCCAAGTGCACTATCGCTTTCAAAAAAAGGTGTTGTAACTGATGATTTTGCAAATCGAGGCGTAGACAATTCCCTATCCATTATACCTGCGCTATAGGAAAATTGTACTTTAATAGGATTAGTGTCATTGGGATACTCATATAGCTTTATAGATTGAACAACGGGACATCTTGGTTTTCCATAGAATTGATTTCTATAACTCCTTAGCGCATAAATTTTGGTCGAATTTATAATTATATTAAAGGCACTCCCTGTGTTCTGAAAATCGGCCCAACCTGACGATATAATGCCATCCAATGAGTCCTTTATCCAAACTGAATCCTTCCATTCAAAGAAAAATACGCTTTCTCCATCGCCTGCAAAAATCTTATTATCGAAAAGTCCAATCGCTGCCTGAGTATTTTTCGTAGCAAATGCATAAGCTGGTGCGCAGGTAATAGATGCGTTGGTCATTAAAGTATCTGTATTGCTCCAGTCACCATTCCCCAAATGTCTTTTGGCAATTAATTTGCCATTTGATATAGCACAAAGTACTTCATCATTCATTTTTATGGCAGAGCAGGAGTCCAATATTCCTAATGTATCAGCGTACCAATTGCCAGAATTTCTTCCAATCATAATAACTAAACTACTACTTGATTCAGGCCATTTTAGTAGTCCAGCCGTAGAAGAAGAGCGAATTATATCATAGACACCATTGACATTGCCAAATAACTCGTTATATACCACCCAACCCGTGTCGGACTTGTAGACAGCACTAATGTATCTTTCAGAATCCCAGACACTTACCAATAAGACGTCATCGCTCTGCCAAAAAGATTTAATATCCCAATTATTGAAATTATCAATATTATGAAGTGTATCCAATTGCCATTTTTCATTATTCCAATAATAAACTAGCAAGTTCCCAGCGCTTGATTCCATAGCCAATTTATCGGCGCCAATTGCAACTGATACATCGTCTATTGGAATTGTTCCCAGATTAACCTCCCCAATATAACAACTATCAGCTATTTCTTTGCGATATTTCCCTGCTCTTACTGAAATACTATAATCATTTCCGGAAATATGCGTAGCTAAGACCATTGCAAATCCATCAATCATCCTGCCCATACTTAGAATATAACAAGTGCGATTAATCGGTAAAAATCTTTGCTCATCCCAATTGTCAGTTGTTTCATCGTAATTAAATAAGGAAATCTTATGTGTCCCTTCATCGCTAATATCAAACATGATAAGATAATCTTCTCCTGCCACTAATCGACATCGCTGCGTATCTGGCGGCATCCAAGAAGGGCTAATGGTATCATAAGTCAAAAAGCCCTCATCCCATCTTGTTACATATATTTCTTCGGTGTACTGATTTAAATGTGCCTGGAATAAATTGTCTGATACTGCTGGGCAATCAATTTCTGGTACAATCCTGGGTTCTGTATAATAGTCGAAGAGCCAATAGCCGTCATTCCAAATCCCAGTTGCAATCTCGCTATTATTTAAATTGTTTGTTCTTTGCGATATAAAATTTCCGTCCGAAATTCCCCATGATTCCCATTGATAGAAATTTGGCAAAATTATAGAGTCCATTAAATTAGTAAATATACTATCGGGTTCAATTACTTTGTACTCAATTTTTTTTAATCCGCCTGAATGATATTTCACAGATTCTATACTTCCAAACCACAAACTGTCACTTTCCGTATAATATTCAAATTCCACGGATAATGTTGATGTATCTCCTTGAGGAAAATAATTGGTAATGTGATCGAGAATTAACTTCTTGTCTTCATTGGTACCATCAGAATTCAAGTAATCATAGGATAAGCTGATTTTAGATAGAGTGTCTGAGTATGGGTTCAACAATATGATATCATTGATCTTTCTCGCAGAATAATATTGAATATAGTCTATAGGAAAATGTCTAAGTACATAATCGTCTCTATTACTAAATGTAAACTCGGCCTTGTAACCTCCATCTGTTTTGACGGATTTAAGGTGATTCGCTCTTGTATAATAATTATCACTATAAACAATACAAGGGGCGCAAGGCTCTTCGTCATAGTCCACAATCACTCTTTGTAATTCCTGCTGATATTCAAATATTGTCGAAGGCAAGGAGTCATAAGGAGGAAATACTGGGTCTGCTAATTCGATTCGACTTATGTACCATTTCATCGGATATTTGCTATCTGTGCCGGATTCTACACCAAATGAGAAACATTCCCCCCATCTAAGCACATATGAAGTACTGTTTCGGTCGGACGATCCATCATTGAAATCCCCATATTTATATATTCTGCCGTCATCTTTAACAATTCGCCAACCTATTATAGCAATCGCCCCATCGACAATACCTACTTCCGCTGAGATATCCCATAACCGTCCATCTTTTGCAACGAATTTGGAGCCGTTCTTTAGTAACTCAACAGAACCATTAATATCTTTAAAAACAAATTCATCATCGGATAGAGTTAAAGTCTTCATATTATTACAAATAATATATTCAGTATTTAAAGAAAACCCCAAACCATATTCGTCACTTTGTACAACATAATTAGGTTTTACTACTTTATCACCTACATTGCCATTATATCCCAAATATAAATGATAATCTAGTCCATTTAAACCAGGAATATTAAGAAGGGGAAAAGTTTCACTATATTGACCCGTGTATTGATTAATATTTTTTGATATTTCCTCTATAGTTATTCCGTTGGCTGAATAACTTGCCATTTGTTGCATATTAAGTGGATTGATTTGGTCATATGCGCCATAATAATCATCCGCTAATATTGTAATATTAGAATACAATACTATTATTGACACGATAATTAGTACTGTAATTGATTTCAATATAAATGTCGTTCTCATTGCACCTCCCGTAAGAAAACTTGTGTTCAATCAATTGAATTTTATTCTTATTTAAAGAACGTGTTATTGAATAATTTGTCAAG
>JBDRPR010000615.1:0-12568 GCA_043826845.1 Bacteroidota bacterium | reverse complement strand
GATTCTGATATTATTTTTGATTTTTTCCATAATTACAAGAATATTAAATTTATTGAAACAAAAATTAAAAAATACGACAACTCGCTTTTTGATGCTGAAATGCAAATTAATAAACTTGATTTAAAAAGACGCCAATTTATACAATTAATAATCAGGGATATTACTGAAAAAAATGCCGCCCAATCTGAATTGGAAAAACACAGGTTTAATCTTGAAAAGCTTGTTGCACAAAGAACAATTGATCTTGAGAAAGCAAAACTAAAAGCCGAAGAATCAGACAAATTAAAAACTACTTTTCTGGCAAATATGTCACATGAGATAAGAACCCCAATGAATGTAATTATTGGTTTTGCTGATATGCTTCTTGATTCTGATTATTCGCATGAAAAACAAAAAGAATATCTCACACTGATTAACAATAGTGGAAGTGCATTATTAAAATTAATTAATGATATAATTGATCTGTCAAAAATTGAGGCCAATCAACTAATTATTGAAAAAAAACAATTTAATGTTATTGAGTTGTTAAAAGAGATTGAGAGAAATTTTTGTGAAACCAGAAATCAACAAAAAAAGGAAGATATATTAATTCAAATGATTTGTAAAAACAAAGACATATCGGTTTTTACAGATATATTCAGACTTAAACAGATTTTGACAAATTTATTAAATAATGCATTAAAATTTACGAAAAAAGGAAAAATTGTATTTGGTTGCAAAAAAACAGGCAAATTTGTGCAGTTTTTTGTTAATGATACTGGGATTGGAATCCCCGACTCTATGAAAGAAGTAGTATTTGAGCAATTTAGGCAAATTGATGAATCTACTACTAAAGAATATGAAGGAACCGGTCTTGGTCTGACAATTTCGAAGAATCTGGTTTTACTTCTGGGAGGGGAAATATGGGTTGAAAGTGAACTGAATGTTGGTTCAAGTTTTAAATTTACTATTCCTGTATCAGATGAAATTTTAGATATACCTGAGACATCACTTAAATCGAATGTTATAAACTATCAAAATTGGTTAGGGAAAAATCTTCTTGTTGTCGAAGATGAGAATATGAATTACAAGTTTATTTATGAGATATTATATCCAACAGGAATAAAAATTATCAGAGCATCTGATAGCGTTCAGGCGATGGAAAAATTGCGAACCGAAAAAAAAATAAATATTATTTTAATGGACATTCAGTTGCCTGGACAAAACGGTTATGAAACCACAAAACAAATCAAAGCACTCTACCCTGATATTAAAGTAATTGCACAAACGGCATTCGCAATGGCAGGAGAAAGAGAAAAATGTATTGCTGCAGGTTGCAATGATTATATCGCAAAGCCAATCAGAAAAAAAAATCTTTTAAATATTATTGATAAATATTTATAATGTTTTTCGTAAATTCGTATGATTTTTAAACTAAATAATAACAAGTATGAAAACACTTTTAACTCTTTGTACTGTAGTAATTAGCTTTTTTTATATTCCTTCTTTTTCACAGACAGTTAATAAATGGAACCATGATGGTTGGCTGTATTTTAAAGTGATAGATACTGAAAATATCGAAATTCCTTCATATGGGAAATATGTAGATTTAAAAAATGTTAAGTTTCTCAATCCGTTTATTGAAGAATACGGACTTGTAGAAATCATTAAACCATTTTATACTGCAGACGATATTAAATTGCAAAATACTTATAAGGTTCATTTTACTGAAATTCAAAAAATAAATGATCTGATAAGAGATTTGTCATTATTGTCATTTATTGAATATGCTGAACCTGCACCTATATATTATATTTCATATACGCCGAATGACACCTATTTTGTTAATAATAACGTAAATTACTGGTTGCTTGGTGATGCAAATACAAGATGGCATCTTGATGTTATCAATGCTGAAGCCGCATGGGATATTTCGAAAGGTGATACAAATATCATAGTTGCAGTTTTAGACAATGCAATTTGGACAGATCATCCCGATCTTCAAAATAAAATTGCTATACAGATTGACCTAGCTGATGATGATTCTACTGCCAGCCCTCCTGCCGCTGAATATATCTGGTCTCATGGTACTCATACTTCAGGGCTGATAGCAGCTGAATCTGACAATAGCATTGGAGTTGCATCATTAGGTTATAATGTTAGATTGATGGCAGTGAAATTAGCATCTGATGCAAGTGACGGACAAGCAATGACTGCAGGATTTGAAGGAATTGTATGGGCGGCAGATCATGGCGCTGATGTTATTAATATGTCATGGGGCTCCCCTCAATTTTTTATTACTATGCAAAATACTGTTAATTATGCTTATAATAAAGGTTGTGTTTTATTGGGAGCTGCAGGGAACAACGGAGATGGGGCTGAGACAAGCGTAAATCCGGCTATTCCGGTAAATTATATTGGATACCCTGCCGCGTTGGAGCATGTAATTGCTGTCGGTTCAACAGACTCTGATGATGCAAAATCCAGTTTTTCTGAATATGGAACTTGGATTGATGTCTGTGCTCCCGGAGGATTTGACACTCAAACGGGCATTTTTTCAGTTCTAAGTACAACATATAGTGATGCAGGTGATATATTAAGCCTTTTTTCAGGAACTGGTGGAGGAGCTGCAGCATGGGGTATTTCCGGAAAATATGATTGTATGCAGGGAACTTCAATGGCTTGCCCGGTAGCATCCGGTCTTGCCGGATTAATGCTATCAGTAAATCCAAATTTGACACCTGAAGAATTAACAGCAATTATGAAAGCGACTTGTGATAATATTGATGCTCAAAATACTCAATTTATCGATAGTATTGGCGCTGGCAGAATTAATGCTGCCGCTGCATTGCAATCAGTTCTGGATAGCATGGCATTGAGTCCGGTAACTGCTGATTTTATGGCAAGTAATGTGGTAATTCCATTGGGACATGCAATTGATTTTACTGATTTGAGCATTGGCAGTATTACATCCTGGAGTTGGACATTTGATGGCGGAAATCCAGGGACAAGTACTGATCAGAATCCAACCGGAATTCAATATGATACTACAGGTATTTTTTCAGTTACACTATATGTAAGTGATGGAACCAATAATGATACTGAAATAAAAACATATTTTATTATTGTTGGTCAGGGATCAAGTGGTAATAGTGCATGGTTACCTCAGGCCACAGGTTTTTCTGCTCAGTTTAGGGGAATTTTAGATATTTCAATTGTTGACCCTAATACTGTTTGGGCTATCACTTATGATGGGACATCAGGAACAATGACCAAAGATTTTACAAGAACTATAAATGGTGGAAATAATTGGCTCTCAGGGAATATAGATGTAGCAACAAATTATGATGTTGCCAATATTTCAGCAATAAATGAAGACACTGCATGGGTGGCTATGTATGATGCAAATGGAGGAGGTGCTATTCTTAAGACAACTGATGCCGGTCAGACATGGGTGCATCAGACTTCTGCCCTGTTCAATAATGCAAGCAGTTTTGCTAATGTTGTTCATTTTTTCAACGAAAATGATGGCTTTTGTATGGGAGATCCAATCAACAATGAATTTGAAATTTATATAACAGTTGATGGTGGTGACACATGGACAGCTGTTGACGGAACGAACATACCTAACCCGCAAAGTGGAGAGATGGGATGGACAAATACTTATTATGCGGTAAATGATACAGCCTGGTTCGGTTCTAATACCGGCAGAATTTTCAAAAGTATCGATAAAGGTGCAACATGGAATGTATATACTTCAGGTGAAGCAAATGTGAGTGGAATATCGATGCATGATGGTTTAAACGGAATAATGCTTGCTGCTGTGTATGACCAGACCACTGGTGCCTTAACCAGTTGGAATATGAGAAAAACAAATGATGGAGGTGAGACATGGCAAAGCGTTACTCCGGTAGGAAATTATTTCAAATCTGATATGTCTGCAGTACCAGGAGTTCCCGGAAAAATTATTTCAACCGGAATTTCTCAAAACCTTTCGGAATGCGGCTCATCTTACAGTCTCGACTATGGTACATCCTGGACACTTTTAGATGATTCAATTCAATATACTATGGTTGAGTTTTTTGATGATACTTCAGGTTGGGCAGGAGGATTTAATCTTGATTCCCTGATTGAAGGGATATGGAAATGGTTAGGTGTACCCATTACCGGCAATCCCGTTATCACTTCAATCCCATTAACAAGTGTCGTTGTAAATGATACTTATATATACAATATTACAGCATCTGATCCAAATTCTCTTCCTTTGACAATTGTGGCCGATACCTTGCCTGTCTGGTTAACATTTAATCAGTTGACAGATACTACTGCCATTATCACCGGTGTCCCTGATTCCACTGATGTCGGGAATCATTTTGTACAAATTTCTGCATCAAACGGAATTCAATCAGTGAGTCAACCATATTCTATTGAAGTTTTGACAGATATTCCATTTTTTACATCTTCTCCAACAACTTCATTTATTTATGTCGGAGATACTGTGAATTATTTAGCTACAGCTGATGATTATAACGGAACACCCTTAACTTTCGGATATAATCTTTTACCTTCTTTTGCTTCAATAACTGACAACGGAAATAATACTGCTGATGTATATGGCATCGCTGATTCAGCGGGTTATAAATATTTTGATATTTGGGTTACTGACGGAATTCATACTGTTCATCAGACATGGGTACGTCTTGTTAAACCAATTTCAGGTATTAATGAATATTCTGTAGATGATTTAATAAATATTTTTCCAAATCCGGCAAAAGATTTTATCAGTTTTGTCGTAAAAGGGGAATGTGACATTAACAATATATCTGTATATAATATACTTGGCGAATTGATACATACTGAAACAGATATAAATAAATCCTATTACTTTTTAGATATTTCGAATGTTTATTCTGGAGTTTATGTCGTAGAATTGATGATTGGAAATAGAAAAGTAAATGCAAAAATTATTGTTGAATAAAAAAAAGAGGCTGTCATTATTTTGAAACAGCCTCTTTTAACTTTATCGATTTACAATTACTGTACTATACGCATTTTATAAAATGATCTATAAACAAAGTACAGAGCAACAAGCAAAAACCCGAGACCAACATAAGGAGCAACTTCTCTGAATTGCTCTGCAATTGCTATTTCCATAGCAAGTAATCCGAATAAGGTAGTAAATTTTATTATTGGGTTCAAAGAAACGGAAGAGGTATCTTTAAAAGGATCTCCAACTGTATCACCAACAACAGAAGCGGCGTGAAGGGCTGTGCCTTTTTCTTTCATGTCAACTTCAATAACTTTTTTCGCGTTGTCCCAAGCACCACCAGCATTTGCCATAAATATTGCCTGATATAAACCGAAAAAAGCAATTGAAAGTAAATACCCGATAAACAGGGAAACAGGAGCAGAATAATGAATAACTTCTTTACTCAATGCAATTTGAGAATCAGTCATTAAATTGGCTGGAATATTTTTCCCTTCAATCATAATCCCATTAACCATATCATTAGTTAATCCCAATGGTGCTGATAAAAAAGCAAAAGCAAGTGCAAAAGAAAATATTGCAATAAAAATATTCCACATTCCTTTTTGGGCGTAAACAGTACAGATTCTTACAACTTCTTTTGACTTTTCAACATCTGCTTTTTTGGGAGCATTTGGATCAAGATTGATAGTTTTCTTAATATAATCAACTGCTCTTGCTGCACCTGTAGAAACTGCCTGTATCGATGCGCCTGTAAACCAGTATATGACGGCACCTCCCAATAAAAATCCAAAAATAGTATAAGGATTCAGGACATTTAATATTAACTCAGGTTCAATTCCAAGAGTTCCTTTAATCATTAAAATCAAAGAAAAAATCATTGTAGTAGCACCAACAACAGCAGTCCCGATCAAAACCGGTTTTGCCGTGGCTTTAAATGTGTTTCCGGCACCATCATTTGCTTCGAGATAATACTTTGCTTTTTCAAAATCCGGTTTAAAACCAAATTCTTTTTCAATTTCAACTGTATTTAATTCGATATTTTCTTCAATTAATGAGAGTTCATAAATTGATTGTGCATTATCAGTAACCGGTCCGTAACTGTCAACAGCAATTGTCACAGGGCCCATTCCCAACATTCCGAATGCGACCAGACCAAATGCAAAAATAGATGGATAAATCATGAAGTCCCCAACTCCGAATGTACTTGCATAATATGCAATAAACATTAAAAATGCGAAAACCATACCTTTCCAGAATGCGCCGAAATTTCCCGCAACCAAACCTGATAATATATTTAATGATGCACCTCCTTTTTTTGAAGCTTCAACCACTTCTTTGACATGTGTGGATTTTGGACTGGTGAAAAGCTTGGTAAATTCAGGAATTAAAGCAGCACCCAAAGTCCCGGCACTGATTATTACAGAGAGAGTAATCCATAAATTATTCGGTAAATCACTAATAGTCAAATAACTTATTGCAAAAGTCACTATTATTGATAAAATTGATGTGATCCAAACAAGGGAAGATAATGGTTGTTCAAAATCAATATCATCTTTTTTCCCATATCTTGCCTTACTTATAACATTATTAATTCCAAAGGAAACAACAGAAGTAATGATCATAAGAATTCTCATCAAAAATATCCAGGTTAATAATTCTACCTGAAAAGAAACTTCAGTCACTGCTAAAAGAATAAAAGAAATCAACGCAACTCCTGTAACCCCGTACGTTTCAAAACCATCAGCGGTCGGGCCAACACTATCTCCTGCATTATCACCGACACAATCTGCAATAGTCCCGGGATTTCTTGGATCATCTTCCCCTATATTAAAAATAACCTTCATTAAATCCGATCCGATATCAGCTATTTTTGTAAAAATACCACCTGCAATTCTTAAAACAGATGCACCTAAAGACTCACCGATTGCAAAGCCGATAAAACTTGCTCCGGCATATTCACCAGGTACAAATAATAGGATTATTAACATCATGATCAGTTCCAGAGAGATAAGCACAACGCCAATGCTCATACCGGCATTTAATGGAATATTAAGAAGTTTTATCGGCTTTCTTTCAAGTGAAGCAAAAGCCATACGTGAATTTGCAAGGGTGTTCATACGTATCCCAAACCATGCAACACTATAGGACCCAGCTATTCCGATCACTGTCCAGCCAAGAATCATCAAAACACCGCCAATTCCAAATAAATTCTCTCCTGTTTCCGGGTTTTTAGAAAGAAAACCAAAATATGCAGCAACAGCGGAACCGATAAAAATAAAAAGAATTAATAAAAATTTCCCCTGTTGTATTAAATATGTTTTCCCTGTTTCATAAATTACTTTAGCTACATCTAACATCGATTTATGAGCCCTGATTCTCTTTACTTTTAAAAATTGATACAGACCAAACAATAATCCTGCTATAGTAATAATAAAACCATAATACAGAATATTTTGCTCTTTAACTCCATCGGGAATCACCAGTTCTGCTTCGCTCGAAAATGCAGTAAAAGGTGCAAAAATCATCAATAGCAATCCAAATAAAATTCCTCTTTTCATGTTTATTGTTATTAATTATTAATTATTAATCATGATAACTTTTCAAGTGCAAAAATAGAACATCAAATTTTGATAACAATACTTTTTTTAAAAAAACATATTATTGGTCAGAAAATCAGGACATAATATTAATCAGGCAATTGTTTTTCTTCACAATGTCTGGATTGTATTACAATTTAATTTTTTATCTTAAAAATAATATGGCTAATTTTGCAAATTATTTTTAATTTTTACCTTAAATATTGATTTATATGAATAATACTTTGGTTGATAGTTTGCCATATAAGATAAAAGACATTACGCTTTCTTCGTGGGGCAGAAAAGAAATTGAAATTGCAGAAAAAGAGATGCCCGGTTTAATGGCAATCAGAAAAAAATATTCAACGCAGAAACCATTACTTAATGTAAGAATTTCCGGTTCATTACATATGACAATCCAAACAGCTGTACTTATTGAAACTCTGGTTGAATTGGGGGCTGATGTTCGTTGGGCCAGTTGTAATATTTTTTCGACTCAGGATCATGCTGCTGCAGCAATTGCTAATGCCGGTATTCCTGTTTTTGCATGGAAGGGTGAAACACTTGAAGAATATTGGTGGTGTACATTACAAGCTTTGACATTTTCCGGAAATTTAGGTCCTCAATTAATTGTTGATGATGGGGGTGATGCCACCCTATTAATTCATAAAGGATTTAAAGCTGAAAATGATCCGACAATTTTAAATATCACAGCAGGGAGTAAAGAAGAAGAAACCATTCTTTCATTATTAAAAAATGTATTAAAGCTGGATAATCAGAAATGGCATAATATTGTTAAGGAATGGAAAGGAGTTTCAGAAGAGACAACAACTGGCGTTCACA
This sequence comes from Bacteroidota bacterium, assembly GCA_043826845.1. Lineage (GTDB taxonomy): Bacteria > Bacteroidota > Bacteroidia > Bacteroidales > CAYTAU01 > JBDRPR01. The sequence continues at coordinate 4,180 of JBDRPR010000615.1, read as the reverse complement.
GGTTGTATCAGATGCTCGAGAGAGGTGAATTACTGATTCCTGCAATCAATGTAAATGATTCAGTTACAAAATCAAAATTTGATAATTTGTACGGGTGCAGAGAATCTTTGGCTGATGGTATTAAAAGGGCTACAGATGTAATGATTGCAGGTAAAACAGTTGTAATTTGTGGTTACGGAGATGTAGGAAAAGGATGTGCTCATTCGATGAAAATGTACGGAGCCAGAGTTATCATTACCGAAATAGATCCTATTTGTGCATTGCAGGCTGCAATGGAGGGATTTGAAGTTGCAACAATTGAAGATGCACTTACCGAAGGAAATATTTATGTTACTACCACAGGTAACAAAGATGTTATTACAGCCGAAAATATGAAAAAAATGAAAGATCAGGCAATTGTTTGCAATATCGGACATTTTGACAACGAAATTCAGGTTTCTCAACTTGAAAATATTCAGGGAATTATTAAAATTAATGTAAAACCTCAGGTTGATGAATATAAATTTCCTGATGGGCATTCAATTTTTTTACTGGCTGAAGGCAGATTGGTTAACTTAGGTTGTGCAACAGGACATCCTTCTTTTGTTATGAGCAATTCTTTTTCTAACCAAACTCTTGCACAAATTGATCTTTGGGAAAACAGAGAAAACTATAAAATTGATGTTTACAGACTCTCTAAAAAACTTGATGAAGAGGTTGCCCGTTTACATCTTGAACAAATCGGAGTAAAATTGACAAAACTCACAAAAGAACAGGCAGATTACCTTGGTGTTCCGATTGAAGGACCTTATAAACCGGAACATTACCGATATTAATTTTTCATGAAGCCCTTATACGATAGAATTAATAGTAAAGGAGCTTCTGTTTATTTCATTGTCATACTCTTTATTTCATTATCTGTATATTTTTCTGTAAGTAATAATGAATTTTTAATAAATTGGGATGATGGTTCTCAGGTTGTAAATAATCCCGATATTAATAATATTTCATTTACCGAGATAAAAAAAATATTTTCAAGTTATTACGTGGGAATGTACCAGCCACTAACAACTATTTCTTACGCAATTGATTATGCTCTTTTTGGATTATCAGCAGAGGCTTTCCATTTATCTCAACTCTTATATCACTTTTTTGTAATTATTCTGGTTTATACTTTACTTATCAGGACGACAAAAAACTATTTTTTATCCTTTATATTAAGCTTAATTTTTGCTGTTCATCCCTTAAATGTAGAATCAGTAGCATGGATATCCGCAAGAAGCAATATTTTATACACAATATTTTATATTCTTGCAATATTGTCATATTTGAAATATTTAAAACAAGAAAAAAAAGTCAGATATTATATGTTGACAATAATATTTTTTGTTTTATCATGCTTATCCAAATCTGCTGCTATTACACTGCCAGTTCTTTTAATTGTTATAGATTATTTCTATTCTAAAATAAACTGGAAAAATTTAATTAATAAATTACCATTTTTTCTGATCAGCGTTGTTTTTGGATTGATTACAATAGATGCAAGAACTAAAGCCTCTCACATTGTTGATCTGAATGAGCATTATACACATATTCAGTTGATTTTAATTACTGTTTTCAGTGTATTCCGATATGTGCAACTATTTGTTTTTCATACAAATTATTCTGCTTTTTATACATATCCTGAAAAAATCAACGATTTATTACCTGCTGAGTTTTATTATGTTCCGATAATTTTTATACTAATAGTTATTATATTATCATGGATACTGTTTAAAAAAAACAAACCTGTTTTGTTTGGATTACTTTTTTTTCTGGTTAGCCTGTCAGTAATGTTAAAAATTGTTCCGGCAGGTATGCAATATATGGCTGACAGATATATGTATTTGCCAATGATCGGGCTTTTTATTTGTTTAGGACAAATAAAGTCTGAATATTTCAGAAAACATCTTATCATTCTTATAGGTTCATTTTTTATCTATATTTTATTTTTAAGTTACAAGACACTATTATATAATGAGTATTGGAAAAATGAATCTCAATTATACGAGCAAACTTTAAAGACTCAACCAAATGCTGTTCCTGTAAAAAATTTTTTAGGTATTATCCACAAAAAAAACGGAAACACAAAAGAGGCTTTATTTTATTTTGATGACATTATAAATAAATACCCAGCATACGGCAGTGTCTATAACAACAGAGGAAATTTGTATAAAGATTTGGGAAACTTTGATATGGCAATGCAAGATTATAATATGGCAATACTATACGAAGGAGAACAACCGGAAATTTTTACTAATATAGGAATTTTATATGCAATGTCAGAAGATAATGAGATGGCTATAAGCTATTTTACTAAAGCAATTAAAATGGATTCGGAATTTTATCTGGCATTTTTCAATAGAGGGAAGATGTTTGCAATGAATGGGTATTTTGATAAAGCGTTAAATGATTTGAATAAAGCTATTTTGATAAACCCTGAATTCTCAATGGCATACTATACACGTGGAATGGTTTTTTATTCTTTGGGAAATTCTGAGGATGCATGCAAAGATTTAAAAATGGCTGAAAAATTAGGCAATAAACAGGCAAAAGCACAAATTATCGGAATATGTAATTAGTCCTTGCAAGAAAACTCAGTGCCAGATAAGAAAACGTCAAGAATGAGGCTTTCGCAGTTTTGAAAATCAGGAGTTTACTGGTGTAAATGATTGTTTTCAAAATAAGAGTAACGAAATTATTGGCGTTTTCTTGCTGACACTAAGTTAATTTGTAACATGAATTTTTTGTCCGTCAAATGAAGTTAAATATTGAACAAGGGGTCTTGTAGCAGGTCCATTTTCAATGTACCCATCAGAAGTCAGGTTGAATTTTGAGCTACAGCAGGAACACTCAACGAAATATCCTGTTGAATCAGGCACGACAGCACAGCGATCAGAAGTTTTATATGTGCACATCCTTTCCAAAGCAATAAATTCAGTTTCTGATTTCCTGTACATGATAATTCCTAATACTCCCACGTTTCCAATCATTACAGGGTAATAATAACTGTTTAATTCAGAATAGGTAGGGTCGCTTAAATATATATAGAAATCAACGTATTGATAAGGAACAAGATCATTATCTTTTTTACAGGATAAAATAATTGCGATTAATATAATAAATAGAATGAAATATTTTAATATTTTCATTATTTTGCAATTCTTTTAGATTACAAAAATAGTGTTTAAAATAAAAACAATAGGCATATTACTGATATTTTTAATTGGAATAAATTCATATAACTATTCACAAAGTTACTCTATTGACAATAAGCAGAAAAAAAAGGTTCATGTTCATATAAGCCTTAGAAAAATATTTGTCAGAGATAAAGTTGGAAGAACAATCAGAAAAACAGAAAAAAAGGAACAAAAAAAAATCAGAATAAGCGAAAAATTTGACCGGAAAGCTATTAAAAAATATCAGAAAAGAAACAATAAGCCTGATTATGTGCATACTGATAAAAATGCATATAAAAGAATGAAAAAAACCAAACGTACCCAGAATAGATTGTTTAATAATGATGGTCGGGAACCTTTGGTTAAAAGAATCTTTAGAAAAGATCACGATAGAAAAAAAGCAAAACTTAGTAAAGAGGACAGAAAAAGAGTAAAAGACCCTTTTCTCAAAAAAATATTTAAACCTAAAAAAAAGAACAAGAAACATTGATTTCTATGATTGAGGTTAAACACGGTTACTGCGAGGAAATATTCCGAATAGTGAGGGGGCGCGATTATGAGTTCGATAAAACCACTTTCAATCATTCATTAGAGTTTTAGATTTTATACCAGCTAATTAAAACTCAATAAATTATGGAGCATTTATTATGCTTTGTTGCATGGCTAAAAGGGAATTAGTTTTTGTAAATGAGTTATATAGATTGGACATCTGTAATAGTCCAATCCGATAGCTATCGGATTTCGCCCACTCAATTGGACTAAACAGATGTTTCCATCGGTAATAAACAAACCTGCCCAAAAATTTCACTTTATTCATCATGTTGGCGGTTTGGTATTAAATGTTTTTGAAGTGTATATTCAACCCATTCAGGGTTGGATTTCACTTTTATTATCAACCCCTGACTACGTCTTTCGTTTCACTACAGACTTATCAAGGGGTATTAATATTTGACTCCTTCGGAGTCAGCAATTTAAAAGCACCT
>JBDRPR010000614.1:0-6291 GCA_043826845.1 Bacteroidota bacterium | reverse complement strand
TCAAATTCCAATTTATCAAATATTGAAATTGTCAAACCTGTATATGGAAGTCGATTCCGCTCAGAATGTCTTTCTACAATCCTGGGTTGAATACTTGATCGATCCAGGTTTGGCGATGTTGTATCATATAAAAGATAACGGGTATATGGAAACATTTCAAATGAATCTGATACTGAGCTACCACTTACATTCAAAATATATAATCCTTCATCATTGAAGAATTGACTACTGGTATCCAAAAATGAATAATTATTTCCTTCAGTAATTTCTGAGTTAAATATTGTATCTCCAGTACATAGATTTATTAAATCTGTAAAAAACCGGTAAGTTGTATCCAAATCAATATCAATTTCAAAGAGATCCTCCTGATTAAAACACCAGCCTGTTTCATGGACATGTGCAATATCATATGGTTTATATCCTGTAAAATTTACTTTTGATTTATACCAGTCAAAATAGTCGCTACCATTTTCACCAGACAAACTAATATTCGGAAAATCCAATCCTATCCACAATTCTTTTTGATTTTTATCTCCCCCAATTGTTTTTAAATATTCTCCAAACATACGATTCATCTCAAATAATGCTGAATCATTAAATGTTAATGTAAATTCTTCGAGGGTTTCATTGACTCTTTTATTTATATCATATTGAATGCCTAATAAATCCGGATCAAAGCGGGACTGTGTAAATAGCGGATCACTATATGATGTTTTAAAATTTACCGCATCAGACCACTGCTCACTGTCAGTATTCAGGAACCCTTTAATTGCTGAAAATTTCAACTGATTCCCCGCTATCGTCGGCTCAGTAAAAAAAACCGGTAAATGAACATGGATTTTATTTTGGGATTCATACCAGGCAGGTTGAGATGGTTTAGAATGTTCATTCGGTCGAAAATTTATACTAACGCTTAGTGATTCGGGGAATAGATAAAATAAATTTAGAGAATCTAATTCTAATAATGAATCAAGATTCACCGTCCATTTAATGTCCGAAAAATAAGTGGAATCATTTCCCTGAAATTCTGGATTTATTTTTACAATAAGTTTTTCTTTATTCATTCCTATCTTTAAAACCTGTGAATTCTGATACGTTTCCCAATGGAATATTTCTTCACTCGTATCGTTGGAAGATAAATCCAATTCAATATTTTTCCCACTCCTAAGACCGGGAATCACTCCCTCCTTTACAATTAAACGACAGTCACCTAAGTTGATATTACCTTGCGGATCAACCTGAAAATGATTATCGTTTATAAACCGAACAGATGGATTGGCAATCCGAATCTTTTTTGAATCAGGGAATGGAAAATCCTTAAAATAATATTTTAATGATGTCGGTGTTTGTTCAGTAGCAATAATCGAACATGATAGCCCGAATAAATGCATTGTTTTATTGTTATATCTATTCAAAATTGCACTATCAAGTAGTTGGATAATAAAAAGTGAATCTGTAGATCTTAAAACATTGGTTTTAATAGTATCATTCTCAATTCGCCATTTTAATTCACTAAATTCATTAAATGAGATACTACTTTTCATCGCTTCGGGAATTTTAATCATTACTGATTCAGAACCAGTAATAAACTGTGCGATTGGATCATCTTGAATTTGAAAATATGGGAGAATGTATTCATTCCCAACATCGCTTGAATAGAGATAAACATTGTCCGACAACTCAACTGTTGGACTGCCGATGGTAACCTTGTTTTCACAGGTTACAGATAGTTTTTTATATGAAGGATCATCCCAGAAAACCAGTAGTGAATCATGTGATGATGGATCTGAGGCTTGAAACTTAATGGGCAGATTTGAAATAATCAGACTGTCTTTTATATTTTTCCATGTCTGTAAATTATCTAATCCAAGTTGAAGAATTTTACCCTTTCCAGCATCAGATTGTAAAACAATCGTGGTTCTTGAATTGTAAATGTTTTCATCATTTTTATTAGTAATTGATATGCTATCAATTTCCTCAGTGTCCCATGTACAGTTCAGACCATCAGGTAAATATATCCAGATAGAATCACCAATCCCATAGACCGAATTAATAATAAGATTATCAAATAATACTTGTTCTTTAAATTTCAATATCTTTTGGTCACCAGAAGTGAATTTACACTCGGGATTTGAAAAGTAGATTGTGCATGAATCCAAATAACTATTACCATAATTATTGGAAATTTTAATTCTGACGACACCATCTTGGTTCAATTTTAAATTAAGAGGCTTAAATTTCAGTACATCATTTGGATTAAGGGTATCATTTAAAGTGATATAAAGGCTATCGTTATTTATAATTATTTTATTACTCGTAAGTTTACGAATGCCACTACCCTGGAACCAGATTGCTCGGTTGTTATAGGTAGAATCCCAACCGATTGCCGAATCAAGATCTAAATTCTGCAGTATTAATAACAGCCCCTCTGTATCAATTACTGGAAATAAAGGATCATCTTGAATTGAGATAATTGAATTTAAAGAAATATTTTCCGACTCAGTTGATATATAATATTCATGTTCCATTGAAGCATCAATAAACTTAATTATTGGTTTGCCAATTTCTAATGCTGCAATATTAGAAACAGGATGGCCCGGTTCATTTGGATTTCGCAGATAAACATTTATTGTATATTCTTCTTGAACATTATTCTTAAAATTTCCGATCTGTATTTCACTAATATTATATTCAGTACTACCAGTGAAGTCTTCAAGTATTTTCAGTTTAATCATTTGATCATCAATACTAATCGCCTCAATTCCGGAACTCAATCCAATATCACTATCAATAAATTTGGCTTGAAAGTTGTTTTGTTCAATTTGTATGTAAATGGTGTCTCCGACTAGCATTGCTGGCACAGAATCTTCTGCAATCTTTATTGTGTCGATTGTAAAATTCGGATCATTAACACAAAACCGATATTTCAATCTTTTATCTGGACCAGCAGATGAAAAATAAACAGATGGATTACCAACCTGAATTGTATTATGAGTTTCCCGATATGCCGCTGTGGCGTCTACTGCATACTGGTATTCCGAAGATCGAATTTTCAAGGGTTGAGGTGAAAATATAGCGTTTATTTTACCAATGGACAGATCGCTTATTATCTTTGAACTACCAATATCTGCTGCATTGAATTCTTTTCTTATTTTTTCATCAGTCTCTCCTTCCCAGGCTGCCGGAAAACCATCAGGAAGCACAATATCTAATGATGCTGTTCCACTGCTATCAATGGGTAAATGATTAAAATCGTTCAAATCAATATCAGGGAATACCAGTCCTGAATCACCAACCAGAAATGCAGTCCTTGGTATCTCAACCGATGGATCATTAGCATAAAGACCGAAATCACACTTTTTCCAATAATATGGAAACTCAGTTAGACAAAATTCGATTTGAGCATTTTCAAATATTTCTTTTACATTAACAGCAATTTGACTAAATGATACATCGTCATTATTCCAAATTTGACCTGCGTCATCAATAATTATTGTATTTGTAGTAATAACATCGGATAATTGTGTTGAACCGTAATATATTTCTTGTCCTTTATCTATAAACTCAAGATCATTAGTATTGGTAATTCTCAAGCGAATTCCAAAACTAGGTATATACCCGTTAATTTGGGGATCACGTAAAACAAACTCCTTTAAATTCCAAGCGGCCTCTTTTTCAAAGCCATTATTAAGCCAGAATGTTTGAGAAGATTGATCTGGATCGGACAATTCAATAGATGGATCAACAACTTTAATTAATTGCCCGATTACTGTTTCTTTTTTATAGTTATTATTGACAGTGGCAGCCAGATAGCTTGGACTTATCATCGAAAATTCATGGACAAAAAGACCATCATGAATTAATGTGTCCGTTGCCTGGTCTTCAATAATTGTGTATTGATTATAAGAGTGGTTGTTCCATGAAATTCCTTCAGGAAGTTGAAATGTAAACGTTCGATTTTTTCGAAACAGTTGTTTGTCCTTTTCAGCTATTATTTGAATTGCCGGAAATTTTCGTGCGGTAGAATCACCTAAAATATATGTTGGATACCTAAATTCATCATCGTCTTTATCAACATATTGATACTTAATAACATTGCCAACATATACAACCATAGTATCAAGAGGAATCAATTCACCGGCATTATCATTTTGAAACGCCCAAATAAAATGATTAATTCCTGATGCAATAATATTAGAGACAAAGAGGTTATCAATTTGAATGTCACTGGATATTTCATCATTTGACGACACTTGTATCTTATTAGTGTTAAAAGTTGAAACACTAAGATTATTTGGGGTAATATCAGGAGACCAATCTGGATTAAAAACCACAGTATTGTTTTGTTGTAATATTAAAGAATAACCCGGTATCAGCAATGGCGGCGAAGCGTTGGATTGTGATATTGTTGCACTTGGTATTACCGATGTGGAATCTCCAATAATAAATGATGTGTCTGCCTGCTGAATTTGATTGAAAAATCCAGCACGCACTGTGTTTTCCGTCTCGAAAATATTAATATTATCATCGTATGAAATGGAAATTGCCTGTGGTTGAATTGGATTAGCATTATCCGTATTTATCTGGATATTTGTAATCTCAAGAATATTAGGAATATTATTTTCCTTATTACATTTTAATATTAATGTACTTGGGTCTGCACTTATCAAAAGGTCTGTATCTTCATGAACTAAACCATTCGTTTTCCACTCCAAGCCATTTGGTAAAGTAAGTGAGACTATTCGATCAGACCGAAAGACAGACTGTCCTGATATTGTTGATTGAGTCAATGTAATATTAGATAATACCTGATCACCTTTTTGGCATAATAATACATTATCACACATTAATTTGTGTGATGGTTCTTTTATGTATATCTCTGTATTTGATTCCCAGTTTTGCTCATCGTAATTGGAATAGTCATCCTTTTTTAATAATGCTAATTGAAATTTGAAGTTTTCTTGCTCATTAGGGACATAAATACTAATTCCATCTGTCCACATTTTCGAAGATGCGGAATTATCAGTTTTCAATGAGAAACGTAATAGTTTACTTGACACCCGATAAACTGTTGTTGCCCAATCTGGCATAGATATTGTAATTTGAAACGTTGTTGCAACTTCATCCGGAATTTTCAGAAATAAATAATAATCATCATTAAAAGGCGCACCATCGAAGTTAAGGTTAAAGGTGCCCAACGAACGCGCCTGGTCTCCAATTATCCAACTATATTCATTAAAAGTAATTGAAACAGGCTGAACTAGGTGGATTTGTTTATTACTGGTAAATTGGGTAGTGTTATTATTCCACTTTACTATGATATTACCCGCTTTATAAGAATCTGACGTGTTTTTAATTTTCCCACCGATTAATTCTTCACTTCCGTTAACTGTACTTGTAATATCTATATCCAATTGTTTTGAATCATCATTCAGTGTAACATTGCCTCCACCGGAGTTTAATATGGGTAAATTGTCAACATCCCACTCAAATCCTACAGGCAAGACAACACAGATATTCCTGCTTTCGTTCAATATTGATGGTGTCGAGTTGGATATTGTTATTTTTGATAGGGATCTGGCCTTTGTATCAGTACTAATAAATAAATCTGTATTTTCAAGCTTTACAGATGGCTCAAAAACCCTAATAGTACTATCGGTAGTACTGGTATAACTCGTTTGATCAAACTTAAGAAGTATTCTTCCTGATGCAGTAAACTCACCGGCGGATATAATAAGACTATCAATATTATATGTTTGGTTTTCAGTATGATCTGAACTACATGTTACATTAAGTATTCTATTGTTTGAGCTATTCGCAGTAAAAACGAAATCATCAATGGAAATGGAATTGGGAAAATTCCAAAACAAGCTGTGTCCTTCTGCAATTTCAATTGAAAAACTTGTGCCGGCTTTGAAGATATCAATAGAACTGTCATTAATGAGTTGTAATCCGGGCAAGGCTAAGCCATTATCACCAACAACAAATGAAAGGCTGTTTACTAATTCAATTCCAACAATGGCAAAGTGAAATTCACTTGATGTAAAATCATAAAATCCGGTAGAATTGCCTATTATTGATGCCTCCACTTTTATATTATACATGGTGTTCTCTATCGGTATTATTGGTAATTGCATCAATATTGATTCACCTGCAACTAATGGTTCATCGACTGTTAATGTTAAAATATTCCCATTCGCAGTAATTGCACTTATTTTACCAAAGTCAATTGCAGGTACATTCCAGTTTATATCTCGCTAAATGTCAAGAAAAATTGGACACGTTTAGAGT
>JBDRPR010000613.1:0-5059 GCA_043826845.1 Bacteroidota bacterium | reverse complement strand
GTTGTATTTTTGTTCTGTAGCATATTAATTTAGTTGTTTTTTGCAAAACAAAGTTACTGACTATCTGTAACATAACCAAATTAATTGCTACTTTTTTTGCTTTTTTTAATGTTTTTTTGAACTTGCGAAAGTTCAGTATATAATATTATTTATGAATATTAAAGAAAAAATCAATCAGCTTGCAAGCGATAATTTCAACGAAATAATTGAAATCAGAAGGCACTTGCATAAATTTCCAGAACTATCATTTCACGAATCCGAAACATCAAAATATCTATGCAGCAAACTGGATTTATTAAAAATACCATATAAAACCGGTTATGCAAAATATGGAATAATTGCTGATATTAAAGGAAAGCCTGACTCCGGGAAAATGGTCGCATTACGTGCTGATATGGATGCCTTAGCTATTGATGAAAAAAATACTTTTCATTTCAAATCAGTAAATGAAGGTGTTATGCATGCATGTGGACATGATGTTCATATGGCATCTCTACTTGGGACTGCCAAAATTCTCAATGAATTAAAAGATCATTGGGCAGGAAAGGTCAGATTAATTTTCCAGCCTGCTGAAGAAAAAATTCCCGGTGGTGCAAAGCAAATGTTGCAGGAAGGAATTTTTAAAGATCAAAATCCTGATTATGTAATTGCTCAACATGTTGATCCCACCATGGAAACCGGAAAAATTGGTATAAGATCCGGAATGTACATGGCTTCAACAGATGAAATATATCTGACTATAACCGGAAAAGGCGGGCATGCTGCAATTCCTGACAAAATAACAGATACAGTTTTGTCTGCTGCAAATATTATTACAGGTCTTCAACAGATTGTAAGCAGAAAAGCGAATCCAATAATTCCAACTGTTTTATCTTTCGGAAAAATAATTGCCAATGGAGCAACAAATATTATCCCTGACAAAGTATATATTGATGGAACTTTCAGGACTTTTAACGAAAGCTGGAGAAAAGAAGCACATCAGAAAATAAAGAAAATCTCACAGGAAATTGCAGCTATTTTGGATACTGAATGTGAAGTTGAAGTTTTAAACGGATACCCTTTTTTGGTTAATGATGCCGGATTGACAGACATAACAATCGTTAATGCAAAACAATATTTGGGTATTGAAAATGTTGAAAACTTAGAACTTCGCATGACATCTGAAGATTTCAGCTATTTTTCCCAAAAATATCCGTCTGTATTATATCGTTTAGGATGCGGGAATCATAAAAAACAAGCTATTTATCCTTTGCATTCAGACAAATTTAATGTTGATGAAGATGCAATAATTGCAGGAATGGGATTTATGGCGTATAATGCGATTATGCTTTTGAAATAATCTGATCAGTATCCTTTTTTCAAATATCTATTAGGCAACACTCAGCATCGAATGTCGTAGTAATCTTTTTATATTTACTTACTAACATTTCTAAAAAAAAACTATCTTTGGTACTACAGTAACTTCTTGAAGTTTGACTTTTAAGAATATAATACCGGCTTTTTGTTTTGTGATGCTCTTTGTTAATCTGAGAGCTGAAGACACAACTTATTTTGTAAAAATAGATTTCGGATTCAGTCTTTCAAATGCTGTTCTTTTTAATGAACCTTTTTCAAATTCAACGTATTGCAAAGGCATTAATTTTATTGTTTATATATCCGACAGACCTGATGTTATTTTTCAGACAGGACTGGAAAGCATAATGTGTGATGTTTCAGGAGATGGTTTTTATTATCAAAATGATACAATAACGATCAGATCATATTACAGGTTCAGATATATAGGATTATTTTTTCCCATTTATTTAGGATACAGATTGAAATTATCTGAATCAAATTATTACATAACAGGTAAAATAGGCACAGGAATACTTATGCATTCAAATTATGATTATTATTTGAGATATTATAGTGATAACTCAGAGTATGTCAGAAAAGGGAATATTGAGAACCGTGATTTTTACAGAAGGTTTTTTACTTTGCCGTATGAAATACCAATCAAATATTCCTTAGGAGTAGAATTAAAAAAAGGAAAAATCAATTATTTATTATCAGTATTTTATATGAGATATTCTGACATTTTCAGACAGTCAATCTTCTCTATAAGTAAAACAACAAAAATTTCAGGTGTTACTTTAGGATTGCGCTTTTAGAAATTTCTCTTTCGATTTTTTTTTAAAGTACTAATTTAAATCTCCGATTCTTTCTTCTTTCTGAAAGCAAATTTATATTCTTCTTTCTTTTTTAATCGAATTATATTATCATAATGTGTAATTACAAGTAATATGGTTATTGTTATCCCGAAAATAATATATGGAAGATCATATTGCGGAAAGAAAAATGTCGTTAACAAAGTAAATGCCAGTCCTGAAGACATAGAAGCCAGTGAAACAAATCCGGATAATAAAAAAACTAAAAGAAAAACACCCATACAAATAAGTGTAGCATATGGAGCCAACGCAAGACCGATACCTATAAGAGAAGCCATACCTTTTCCACCTTTAAAACCGACATATATGGGGAAAATGTGACCAAATAATGCAGAAAAAGCAAGATATATCTCTAAATTTATATATTCAGGAATACCTATTTCGTATATTCTGAACAAATAAACAAGATTCACAGCCGCGAATCCTTTGAAAGCATCAAAAATCAATACAGGAATACCTGCTTTTTTTCCTAAAATCCTGAAAGAATTAGTAGCTCCGGCATTCCCGCTTCCATGTTTTCTTATATCAGTTTTAAAGAAAATCCGCCCAACCCAAACAGCAGTAGGGATTGCTCCAATTAGATAAGCAGTGATAATGAGTATTATACTATATATTGTATTTTCATTCATGCAGTTTGCAAAATAAATACAATATTCAGAAATAAAAAACTTAAATAAAAAAGAGATTAAATTTAAAATAATTTAACTGTAAATAAATATTACATGCTGAACTATTGAATGTTACTTTTAATTAACATCTTAAAGTATCAGGTTATTTAACTTAATTCAAAAAAAAATGCCCCACAACAGGTTGATGATCTGAGTATTCAAAACCAAGATCAATAACTTTAACTGACTGAGTTTTTATATTTGGTGAAACAATAAAAAAATCAAGAGTTACAGTTGCTGTCAATCCCTTAGTATAAGGTATGTTTAAATATCTATTTGTAGGATTATCTTCATCATATATAAAATCCCATTCTTCAGGAAACACATTCTTTTCAACACATGTAAGTATAAAATCCTTTGTCGGAATTTCAGAAAACTTATCGGGAGAAATGCCACATGGACATTGGTTCCAATCGCCTCCAACAACTACATAATTTCCCTTTTTATATTCATCTTCAGCAAAACTTTTCAGCACATTTAGTTGCTCTTTTCTTAAGCTTCCATCATCAAATGCAGAGTTATGAGTATTAATCAGAACCAGCCTTTTGTTATTTTTCAAAACATAATAATTCACCATAAAACATCTGTCAGGCATAAATAAACTCTTTGGCCAATAAAAATTTTCAGGAAATGAATGCCTTACAGACATTTCCGGAATGTATTTACTAAATGTCATAATACCTGAATTTACTTTACCCATAGGTGATTTCAATGGAAATGGAACAATTTTAACCGCATAATTAATGGCATTTGTAAATGTATAATTTTTAAATATATCAGATAGGCTATCAAATTCATTAAGATAATATGACCTTTTGGAGGCTGAATCTACTTCCTGAAAAATATAAAAATCCAGATATTCTGAGCCTGTAAGAAAATCTTTGATTTTTTTAAGATTACTGACTGTGTTGGAATAGCTTGTGCAGGTTTTCTTTCCGCCGTCGTAGAAAAAATCCATATCACTTCCCAATCCGGCATAACCAATATTCCATGACATTATAGTTATTGTATCCCCTGAGTCTATATCTGAAATAACATTTTTATCTGCTTTATATACATTTTCAATTTGAGGCGGATCATAATCATTCCTATTTAAATAATTAAGAAAACTAGCAATAAAAACCATCACGATAATCACTGTCCAAATTAATATTCTGGTGATTTTCTTCATAATAAATAATTTGCGGATAAAGTTAGTAATTTGTAATAATCCATGGATTATTTTAAAAATATTTTATCTTATCTTTGAACTAAAATCAAAGAAAAAAAAAATGAAATTCGGTGTTGTAATTTTTCCCGGTTCAAATTGCGATCATGACATGATTTATGTTCTTGAAAAAATCGTAAATCAGGATGTCGTTCGGTTGTGGCATAAAGATTCTGATTTGCAAAATGTTGATGTAGTTGTATTGCCGGGAGGTTTTTCTTATGGGGACTATTTGCGTTCAGGCGCAATTGCCCGCTACTCTCCAATTATGAATGAAGTAATTAAATTTGCTGAAAGAGGAGGATTTGTATTTGGTGTCTGCAATGGTTTTCAGATACTTTGTGAATCAGGCTTATTACCAGGCGCTTTGCTTCATAATACAAATCAGAAATTTATCTGTAAAAATATTTATATTAAAGCTGAAACCAATAACAGCTGTATTACTGCGATGATCACACCAGGAAAAGTTCTAAAAATCCCAATTGCTCACGCTGAAGGCAGATATTACGCTCCTCCTGAAATACTAAAAGACATGAGGCTTAATCAGCAGATAATTTTCAGATATTGTGATAAAAACGGAAATATTTCTTCCGAAACCAACCCGAATGGTTCAATTGAAAATATTGCTGGCATCTGTAATGTAAATAAAAATGTTTTTGGTATGATGCCTCATCCTGAACGTGCTTCTGATCCTGAATTGAGAAATACGGATGGTCTTGCTGTATTTGAATCAATGATTAAAACTCTGACTATTAAATAGATTACTAGTCCGACAAATGAGATCTCCAAATGTAATTTTTGATTGCAGATTATTGATTTTATACAAATGCAATCTGATGTCGGAATAGAATTTTTATGAATAATGCAGGTTAGATTAAAATTTTCAATAAAACGTAAAGATTAACTAATACCAAAATGAAATATAATTTTAACGAAACCATTATCAAAATAATTAAATTGATAGCTTATTTTAGTTA
>JBDRPR010000612.1:0-5547 GCA_043826845.1 Bacteroidota bacterium | reverse complement strand
TTACAAAAGATCAGAAATAAGGCGGGAATTTTAATTTCGATAGTAATCGGGATTGCATTATTATCATTTGTTTTAAGTGATTTTTTAACTTCAGGAAGTACTTTATTTAGAGATAATGATATGACTATTCTGGAAATTGATGGTGAAAAGATCCCTTATGAAGTATTTCAATATAAAATTGATAAATTGGTTGCAAATTACAAATTAAATGCAGGACCAGACGCCGAATTATCCGAATCAGAAATGGATGGAATCCGTGAACAAGCATGGGAAGAATTAGTTGAAGAAGCTATAATGTACAAGGAATATGAAATTCTTGGCCTTTCTGTTTCTACTGATGAACTATATGATATGGTTGCCGGAGAGAATGTAAATCCTCAAATTCAGCAAATTTTTGTTAATCAGGAAACCGGACAATTTGACCAGGCTATGGTTAATCAGTTTATCAATGCATTAAAAGAAGGACAAGCAACTGAAGAACAAAGAGCATGGTGGTTGAATGTCGAGCAGATTCTAATGAAAACCAGGCAAACAGAAAAATATAATAATTTAATTAAAAAAGGCTTAAATAATTCCACAGAGCAGGCAAAACTTGAAGCAAAAGAAAGAAATTACAAGGTAACTTTTTCATTTATTTCTCAATTATATAATGAAATTCCTGATAGTTCTATAGTCATTTCTGAGAATGAAATTTCCACATACTATGAATTACATAAAAATGAATTTGAGAATGAAGCTTCCCGGGATATCGAATACATTACTTTTGATGTTCTCCCTTCAGAACGAGATTATCAACTAGCTGAAGAATGGATTAATAACTTAGTTTCTGACTTAAAATTATCTGAAAATGATCCTCAATTTGTAAATTTAAATGCCGATACTCCTTTTGAAGATGTTTATTTCAAAAGAGGCGAACTGCCTGCTTTAATTGATTCTGTGATGTTTTTGTCTGATACGGGTTTTATTTACGGTCCATATTTTGAAAACGAAACGTACAAACTGATCAAATTGAGTAGAATAGAATACCTACCTGATTCTGTGAGAGCAAAACATATTTTAATTCAGCCTTCAGAAACAATGACTTACGTCAGAGCAAAAGAAATTGCAGATAGTCTAAAAATACAAATTGAAAATGGTGCAAACTTCGATCAATTAGCCATGATTCATTCTGCTGACAAATCGAACTCAGATAAAGGAGGAGATTTGGACTGGTTTAAACAAGGCATGATGGTAAAACCTTTCAATGACACATGTTTTTTTGCCAATAAAGGAGATTTAAAAATTATTGAAACTCAATTTGGTGTTCACATTGTGCAGATAACAGATAAAAGCGAAAGTTCAAAGAAAATTCAGATTGCTACTATTGACCGTAAAGTTGAACCAAGTACTATAACATATCAGGAAAAATATGCTGAAGCAAGTAAATTTGCATCCGAAAATAATACTCCAGAAAAATTTAATGATGCAATAACAAATAATCCCTTACTGAATAAAAGAGTAGCTACGAACCTTAAAGAAACAGATAAAAATATTCCCGGACTTGAATCTCCAAGAGAATTAGTAAGATGGGCATACCAGTCACAAAAAGAAGAATTATCTTCAGTTTTTGAAATGGGACAAAAATTTGTAATCGCTGTACTTACTGAAGTAAGAGAAGATGGGATTGCACCACTCGAGCAAGTTAAAGCAGAAATTGAGATGACCATTTTAAAAGACAAAAAAGCTGAAAAATTGACTGAGAAATTGAATGGACTTTTGGCTACATCAAAAAGTATTGACGATCTTGCAGTAAAGTTAAGTGTTCAGATACAAGAAACAGAAAATATAAACTTTAGTGCTGCTGTAATTCCTGGTATGGGAGCTGAACCAAATGTTATTGCTACCGCAGTAAATACCGAGAAAAATAAAATCAGCATACCAATAAAAGGGATAAATGGAGTTTTTGTTATACAGATAACTGAAACTTCAACCACCGAAGAAACTGATTACATCTCAGAACAAATGCGATCAGTTAGCACTCTCCGATCAAAAGTTGATTATCAAGTATATCAGTCAATTAAAGAAAATGCAAATATTAAAGATTTAAGAGCAAAATTTTTCTAAAATCAAATATTTAAATTGTTATCATCTATATTTTAAGTTTTACAAATTCAAAATTTAAAATTTAAGTATTTGGTTTTACCTGATAAATATTCTGATTTTTTATTCTATCTTTAGTCCTGAATTTTTTAAAAGTTAAAAATGAATCCAAGCTGGTCAGGATATTTTTTTTCCCTGTTGATTTCAATAATATTTATACCTGTAACCTATGGTCAACAGTATTTTCATAAGCTTTATTCTGTTAAAGATGGATTGTCTCAGTCACAGGCATTTAGTATATTACAGGATGATGACGGTTACATATGGATAGGTACCGTAGGAGGTGGAGTTAACATATATGACGGACAATCTTTTCATACATACACAACCGAAGATGGTCTTGCCGGTAATATTGTTTATTCAATTATTAAGGACAGGCAGGGAAATTTATGGTTTGGAACTGATCAGGGAATCAGTAAATACGACGGAAAAATATTCACAAACTATTATGAGTCTGATGGTTTGCCCAATAAATATGTAAAATGTTTGTATTTTGCAGAAGATCAGACGTTATATATTGGTACTGATAAGGGGTGCGCTAGAATGAATAATGGTATTATTACTCCTATAAAAATAAATGAGACCATTGATAATTCCATAATTCTCAGTATTGTTGAAGATAATGAAAAAAACATATTCTTTGGCACAAATGGAAAAGGAATAATAAAATATTCTGAAAACAATATTAAAGAATATGTTTTCCCTGATAAATTGAAAAACAAGGTATGGACTTTATTAAAATCGAATGCAGGTCATATTATTTTCGGGACATCAAATGGCTTATATTATATAGATAAAGACTCAATATATACGATAAAAAGTTACCCGACAATAATGAATTCCTACATAGACGATGAAAATAATTTGTGGTTTATTTCTTGGTTAGGATGGATATACAAATATAAATTTGAGAACGGAATATACAAATCGACAAATAATATTGGTTTTAAAAATTTCCATTTCAGGTCTGTTATCAAAGATATTGAAGGTAATTTCTGGCTTGGATCAGAAGAGGGATTAATAAAATTTCCGCCGATAAAATTTATAAACTATAATGAATCTGATTCTCTTCATTATAATAATGTCTTCTCAATAACACAAACCGATAAAAATGAATTTTGGGTTTCAGCGAGTACAAATGGAGTATCAAAAATGACTATTGACACTAATGGGAATCCATCATTTATTAATTATAAATATCAACATGATGAAGATAATTCAATATCTTCGAGTAGCGTGTACAGTGTTACAAAGGACAATCAAGGCCGTCTTTGGTTTGGTACCTGGGGAGGTGTCAGTATATATGATCCGGTAAACAATAAATTTTCAAATTTTACTGATGAAGAAACAAATAATAAAAATTTCATATATACGCCCGGTCTGACTAATAAAGTTGTAAGCAATATTTTAATTGCAAAGAATAACATTATTTGGATCGGAACAGTGAACGGAGTAACTAAATTTACAGATAGTGTCTTTGTGAATTTTAATGATAAGTTTCCAGAACTTGAGAATAAGGATATTATATATATTTTTGAAGATAAACAAAGCAATATCTGGTTTACAACAAAGGAAGGTATCTATAAATACAAAGGCAAGCAGTTAACTCATTATGGGGAAAAAGATGGATTTATTGATGACATTGTAAACACAATTGTGCAAGATGATGATAACATATATTGGTTATCGACAAAAAACGGAATTTTCAGATTTGATGGTAAACAATTTATAAATATCAATAAATCTGATGGTTTGTCTTCGAATAATATATATTTATTGGGTTACAGCAAAAACAAAATATACATTGGTACCAATAAAGGTCTTGATGTACTTAATACTGAATCATATAATAGAAATAAGAAAATTGACCTAAAACATTTTGGTGATCTGGAAGGATTTATGGGACAGGAATGTAATCGTAATGCATTTATGGAGGATAGCGAAGGCAGATTATGGTTTGGAACAATTGGGGGTGTTACAATTTTTGATCCGGAAAAAGATTTTATTAACCAAGTCCTCCCAAAAACTTTTATAAAATCTATTAAATTAAATTTTATGGATTTTGACTGGACTCCATTCTGTGACAGCATTGATTATAAAACCAATCTGCCTTATAACCTCGAATTACCATATAATAAAAACCATATTTCGTTCAGATATATTGCAACCAGTTTGACTATTCCTGAGAAAGTAAAATATAAATATATGCTGGAAGGATTAGATGAGGAATGGTCTCCTGCATTATCCAAAACAGAAGTTGACTATCCTGCATTGCCACCAGGTGAATATATTTTTAAAGTTAAAGCCTGTAATAATGATGACGTGTGGAATGAAACACCTGTAATGTTTGCATTCACAATTAAACCTCCATTTTGGAGAACAACATGGTTTTATATTTTAGTTGGTTTAACTTCAATTATATTAATATATTTATTTGTTAAACGACGGGAAGCAAAATTGAAAAAGGAAAAAATGGTTCTTGAGGAAAAAGTAGTTGAGCGTACAGCTGAAATCGTACGACAGAAAGAAATAGTTGAGCAAAAGAATAAAGATATCACCGATAGCATCAATTACGCAAAGAATATTCAGGAAGCAATTCTCCCTGGAATAGTAGAATTTCAAAAACAGTTTCCATCATCATTTATTTTTTATCACCCCCGTGATATTGTAAGTGGTGATTTTTACTGGATGTCCAATAAGGAAAACAGAACTTTCTTTGCTGCATCAGACTGCACAGGGCATGGAGTTCCAGGTGCTTTTATGAGTATTCTTGGAATTGCTTTTCTCGATGATATTGTTGATTCCAATCCAAAAATTTCTGCCGCTGCATTACTTAATCAATTAAGAGAATATGTAAAATTATCCTTGCATCAAACAGGTAAAGATGGAGAACAAAAAGATGGTATGGACATGGTTTTGGGTATTATTGACTGGACAAACAAAGAATTGCAGTTTGCTGCCGCAAATAATCCATTATATTTAATAAGAGAGAACGAATTAATTGAATACAAAGGGGATAAGATGCCGGTTGGATTCCATATCAGACAAGATTCTTTTACAAATAATTTTATTAAAATCCAACCCGATGATAAAATATATTTATTTTCTGATGGTTATGCTGACCAGTTCGGAGGTGCAGATAATAAAAAATTCAAATATAAAAAGTTGAAAGAATTGATTCTTGATATTCACACCACTCCGATGAATCAACAAAAAGCTATTTTTGAGAAAACTATTAAAGATTGGATGGGAGAAAATCATCAAATTGATGATATCCTTGTTATGGGTATTTGTATTCAATAAGATTTTTTTAATTTATTATTACAGAGTAACTATTCAGCTTGAACAAAATGTTGATGAATTTAAAAAATATATTTGATTTAAATAGTCGGCAGTCCTCAGTCAGCA
>JBDRPR010000611.1:0-2644 GCA_043826845.1 Bacteroidota bacterium | reverse complement strand
ATATAAAGAAGATTCCTCACTTTGTTCGGAATGACATTGCATGTCTTTTACAAGAGGGAGAGGGTGGGCGTCCAAATAAATAATTTAAATTGAGAACAACTATCATAGACGCCCACCCTCTCCCTCATACATGCATCACAGTCCATGTCATTCCGAATGAAACGTAGTGAAATGAGGAATCTTAAAAAATGTAAATATGTTATTTTGCGTAACATCAGTAATTAATATTAATAAACCGCACAAAAAAAGGCTTTGATAAACTCAAAGCTTTTTTTTTAAAAATCTAATTTTAACTGATCTGATTTCAAATGAAATGACTTTCTGTGAAAAGATGAATACCCATGCTTTCTGATAGCATCAATATGGGTTTCGGTTGCATAACCTTTATTCATATCCCATCGATAAAAAGGATATTCATTATGAATTTTTAACATGAAATCATCTCTGAACGTCTTGGCAAGAATTGATGCGGCAGCGATTGAAGAATATAGACCATCTCCCTTAATGATACATATATGTTTTAGATTTTTGTACTTATGAAACCGATTTCCATCAACAATTAGAAACTCAGGTCTAATCTTTAAATAATCAACTGCGAGGTGCATAGCTTTTATTGAAGCATTTAAAATATTTATTTCATCAATTTCATCCTGAGATACAGACATTACGCTATATGAAACTGCTTCATTTATTATTTGGTCCCTAAGAATATTCCTTTTTTTTTCTGATAATTGTTTTGAATCGTTCAATTCCTTTATTTTAAAATCATCCGGGAAAATTACCGCTGCTGCAAAAACAGGACCTGCAAGGCAACCTCTCCCTGCTTCATCCAATCCGGCCTCAATCATATTTAAATTATTGTAACGATTGATTAACAATGCAATAGTATAGTTATGTTATTTACAATTATGTTGATATTTTTTAATTTTATTTAACAATAAACTTAAATCCAACCCCATGAAAATTATCAATTTTTACGTTGGGATCGTTTTTGAAAAGTCTTCTTATTCTTGAAATAAAAACATCCAGGCTACGACCCATAAAGTAATCATCGTTTCCCCATATTGTATTTAAAATATCAGATCTGTTAAGTAACTTGTTCTGATTTAATGAGAAAAATTTAAGAAGTTCCGATTCTTTCAATGTCAATTTTACTGTCGTGTTATTTTTATTATCAATTAATTGCAGGTTTTCGAAATCAAGAACATAATTACTAAAAGAAAACTTTACCTGACTATCAGTCATATCAGTCGAAACGATGCTTCTTTTCAGAAAAACTTCAATTTTAAGAACTAATTCCTCAATACTAAAGGGTTTTGTAATATAATCGTCACCTCCTATTAAAAATCCTCTTATTCTGTCTTCTGACATTGTCTTTGCTGTGAGAAAAATAATAGGAACATTTTTATCTGTTTTTCTTATATTTTCTGCAAGTGTAAAACCGTCCATCCTTGGTAACATAACGTCCAATATGCATATCTGAAACTTTTCCTTTCTCAGCAATTGCATAGCCTGAACACCATCTTCACAACAAACAATCTCATATCCTTTTCTCTCCAGGTTATCTTTTGCGATATAAGTTAAAGTCTGATCATCTTCAACATAAAGTATTTTTGTTTTATGACTTTTCATTATCATTTTTTATTAAGGGTATTACTATTGTAAATATTGATCCTTTTCCTTCTGTGCTTGTAACTTTAATTTTCCATCCATGAGCTTTAACAACATGATATACATAATTCAACCCCAATCCAAAACCTTTAACATCATGTTGATTCCCTGTATGAACCCTGTAAAATTTTTCAAATATCTTTTTCAAATATTCTTTTTTTATTCCAATACCGTTGTCTGAAAAAGTAATCATTACATCCTTTTTTTGGATATTTTTACTAATTGAAATTTCCGGCTTTTCAACAGCATATTTATATGAGTTGTCAAGAATATTTAAAATCAAATTAGTAAAATGAATTTTATCAGCAGATATTAATACTTCTTCACCTATTTCATCGAGATTTATTGTTCCGTAATTCTCTTTAAAGCCTTCAATAAAACCTTTAACAATTTCAATTATTAATTCATTGACAAAAATATCAGATTTAGCTATTTTAATCATTTTTTTGTCTATTGCAGCCATTTCAAGCACTTTTTCCACCTGACTCCTTAATCTGTCATTCTGTTCTTTAATAATTTGTATATATTTAAACAACCTATCAGGGTCATTAATTATTTTCTTGTCACTAATTACATCTGCAGATATTGAAATAGACGTAAGAGGTGTTTTAAATTCGTGTGTCATGTTGTTGATGAAATCGGTCTGAATTTCTGACAATCTTTTTTGTTTGAATATTATGAAAATGGAATAGGAAAAAAAGATAATAACTATTAACAAAATGCTTGAGAAAAAGTACCAAATCCCCATGTCCCCTGCAATATGAGAAGATCGGGATGGAAAAAACACACCAAAATAATAAGTAAATTTATCGCATTTTGGTAAAATAGTTGGCTTAATTTCATCAGGTTCTTCGGAATATGCAATATAATCTCCATAAATCATTTTATCAATATTACAGTCATAAATACCATATTCAAAGTCAATTAATATTCTTTTCGACTTGAATTCCTCCTTTAAATAAAATTCTAAAAT
>JBDRPR010000610.1:0-4433 GCA_043826845.1 Bacteroidota bacterium | reverse complement strand
ATGTATCACCAACGCTAAAATTCCAATATTGAGAGTATAAGTTGAAAGTAAAAAGATTGATTATTAAAATTATTACTATATGTTTTTGTATATTTCTCATTATTAATAATGTATAATTGTTTATTTAATAAGAATCATTTTCTTTGTGTCAATAGTTTTGCCATCAATATTTAAAGTATAATAGTAAACTCCATTTGCCCAGTCTTTTGTTTTAAGTTCAACTTTGTAGCTTTTTGAGCTAACATTTATTTCAGAAATTGTTTTACCTTCATAGTTTGTAATTTTTAATACTCCGTTTTCACTATCGGGCAATGAATAAGGAATAAGAGTAGTTTTTGCAAATGGATTTGGATAATTTTGTCCAAGTGAGGCTTCTTCGTTTAAAAATTCCTGTTCCGGATTATTGTTATTCTCTATTTTTCCTGATTTTGGTTCACTAAATGGATCCCAGTCACAATAATACTCTTCATGATAATAATAACTTAAAATTGCACGAGCATTTGAACTTGCCAGCCCTCCATCATCACATAAAACTGCCAGTTGTCTGAAATAATCAAGTTGAACGCTGTCTAACTCATACAATGAAAGGGTATCTTCTTTAATATCTAACAATATACCCTGCAATGTAATCCAATCCTGCTGTTGCTGGGTTTCTGCCGACATTGCTTCTAATCTTGCCCTCGCCGATATTAAATCACCCTCAATATAATCTTTTGAATATAATGCCCGTAGTACATCAAGCCCTTCTTCACCGGAAAGCAATTGCCATGCTTCATTAATATCATTATTTTCAAATATTTCAGTATTGATTATGCTGTTAACAATATTTCTGCGTTTTGAAATATAATGCTGTATTTCCTGATATATAGACGTTAATGTTATTATTCCCGGATTATAAGCCTGTAGTTGTGCCAGTTGATTGGCGATGCCAGGAGGCAAAACAAGTAAATAATTTTCGAAAACTGGTTTAACATTATCACTTACAGGTAAGTTTACTTCCATTACATTTTTATAATTGCCCGGAGACAATCTGTCTTCTGTAATTAGTGCTAAAAGAACTTCATCTGACAGAGGTGAATTTGATAACAGTTTATTCTTTAATTGCCCGTTTGACATAGTTCCATATATGTCGCCTAACAATTCTGCCGTATTGCCATTATCAATATTGGCAAGAATATTATCATATTGCATCTGTAAATTGTCAATTATTGTTTGGTAATTATTTGCAATTGGCATTATTGGCTGAATATAATCATCACAAGCATTTGATTGATTATATATCAGTCCGGAATTCGCAGGAAATACTGATTCAACTGTAGGAACCCAAGGATCATTATTCTGATTTCCATTGAAATGCCAATAGACGTATATAGAAGTCGGTTCAGTTCTTATAAGTTTTTTATTATATCCAGAGCCATTGAACAAGTTAGCGACAGGATCAGAA
This sequence comes from Bacteroidota bacterium, assembly GCA_043826845.1. Lineage (GTDB taxonomy): Bacteria > Bacteroidota > Bacteroidia > Bacteroidales > CAYTAU01 > JBDRPR01. The sequence goes on along the minus strand of JBDRPR010000610.1, from coordinate 2,989 downwards.
CCAGATCCTTGATTTTGAAATTGTCCAAAATTATTTTTCATATTTCTATTATAGAATGGATTAGGTGTTAATACTGGGATAAAGCTATTACAATCTACATCAACAGCTGTATTTGTCATTCCTGAAAAAATTCCGAATCTACATTCGTTAAAAATATTTCCTACCAAGTCATCTTCATTACCAACAAAAGAAGCGCCTATAATTGTGTTGCGCAAAAAGAGACCTCCTGATAAATTAAATAAATTATTATCCACAAGAGTATAATCAGAGCTATTCATTGTTTCTATACCAACAGTTATATCATTTGCTATTGAATTAAAACCAAAAACACTATTTTCAATTTTATCAAAACTACCCCCTTCAATAAAAACACCATCAGCTCTATTTGGAATACCTGTGGGGTCAAGGTTATCGAAAGTACAATTATCGGTAATAAGATGTGCATTGTTGACACCAAATAAAGAATTACGAATTTCTATTCCAACTTTTGTATTATTAAAGCTGCAATTTCTAATAGAATGTCCCGTATCAAAAGCACGAATACAACGGAAAATATCATCGAAACTATTTGAGGAAATAGTTAAAGCTTCCAGTTGGTTTATGCTGATTCCTTCTGCGCCTTTGCAGTAAAAATTAGCATCCCCCGCCCAAGGATTTTGCATATTTGGATATGGTGTTGCATATCCATCAAAGTATCTCTTATCTAATAATGGGACAGGACTTCCAGAGACAATTTTTCTGCCAAGGAAATTACTCTCCATAATTAAATTGTTATTTCCATGTCTGTTATTTTTTTCAATAAAAGATATTGCTATTCCATTTGCTTCATAATCGCAATCTTTTGAGAATATTGTTCCTCCGCTTAAATAAGGGTCATACATATTCCATGTCGGATTACAAATATAATTTTCATCTCTTGCCCCTAGAAGAACCCCAATATATGCATGTTCAATAATTGTATTATCTTGTATAATCAATCTTCCCTGTGCTGGACTTGCAGATGTTTCATCAGGGTTACCCCAAACCTCTACACCTTGCCACATATATTCAAGGTTATAACAAACATCTATAAGATCAGCTCTGGTTAATCTGGTCGGCATTACTGAAGTACCATCAGTATTTAAAACCCCTCCTGGTTCAATAATAATTTTACTTGCAGGGCCAAATCCAAGTCTGCACTCAAATAAATTCAATGTAGCTCCTGTTTCTATAATTAAATTTGCCCCAAAATCAGCGCCGTTAATAGTTGTCCAATTTTCTGTAGTACCAGAGTGAATATTCACATCAGTATGGAAATCGTACCCAATACTATTAGGGCAAGTACAGACATTTGGGTGAACAAATACAGTTGTACCTTGAGTCCATTGTTGAGCACAACAAGAATGCGTTGTTACACTAACGCAATAGTACCCGTAATCTGAACCAACATCAAAAGCGTGTTGCACATTAACTCCGGGAGCTGATAAAACAGTTGGAGTTCCATCTCCAAAATCCCATTCAAATTGGGTGATATGAAAATCCATATTACTTATTTCAGTTGCTGAAAATGTTGCAATGGAGGGAACTCCAAAGCCATCATCGGCATAAATACATTCAGTTGGCTCGTCAATTACAATCCATGGGACACTTGGGAAAGCAGCATAAATAAAGCTGGCTATATTAGTACATCCATTAGCATCAGTAACTGTCACAGTATACATCCCAAACGGACATAAACCTGTATAAGGTTGAGAAATATTTGATGGAATATTGTTAAATGTTCCATAGTTTGAGATATCAATTACATAAGGAGCTGTTCCTCCAGTAACTGTTATATCTACGTCACCCAGACAACAACTTGCGCACGGTGTTGGTGGTGAATTATTTACAATAGTGATTATTGGTCCTGTTCCGTCAACAATTGTAAATGTACCTTCTACTAAACAACCATTAGCATCTACAATTAAATAATTATAATCTCCCGGACATAATCCAGATAATGTAATGGGATTCGGGACTGGAGGAGTGGGAGTATATGTAAAAGAATATCCTAAAGGTCCTGTTATAAAATATGAATAATCAGGTGTTCCGCCTGTAACCAAAATAGTTGCCTCACCATCACAGACTCCGGTACATGTAGTTGTCACTAAAGTAACAGTTGCAATAAGTTCTGGAGGCTCTGTTATTAAGTATGTTCCAACATAAGTGCAAGGGAAATTATCAGTTATTGTTACAGTATATGTTCCAGCAAGCCCAGTAATACCTTGCGATGTAGCTCCAGTACTCCATAAGTAGCTATATGGTGGTACACCTACAGGAGTTAAATCAATAGACCCAAATAATTGATAACAAAGAGGGTTTGTTATATCTGCTACGACTTCAATATCAGAAAATTCTACAGTGATAGTACCAAGTGGGCAAACATGATAATTACCCTGATCATCAATAAATTCAAAAATAAGCGTATAATCTATGGTCTGTGGATATGGAGGTGTTGGATTTATAACTTGATTTAATCCTGTTAGATCAGATTGTGGAATACCGTTATTTACAACTTCCCAATGATATGAAATCCAACTATAATTGAGTGCTACCACTTCAGCTTCACATGACATTCCTAATGAATAAGATATAGGAGGACACATCTGCAAAGAACTAATCTCCTGATTATTAATAGTTGGGATTAATGGAATTATGCTGACATTATCAACAGAAACTGAAGTATAATTTCCTTGCACAGTTGAAACAGGATACATTACAAATCTGTCCCAATTATCTTCTGAAAGAAAACAATTTGAATATCGATGGAAAACACCATCAAGAGGAACATTCGAATTATTATGAATGACTTGATAGCCTCCATTACCAAGTGGTCCGGGAGGAGCTGGCATATTTGGGAACCATGCAGGAATTACATAGTTCCAACTATAATCTTCAAAATATTGATCTGTCGTTGTTAAACCGACAAAAAAATCAGCATTAGTCCATTGATTATCTGTTCTACGAGCAA
>JBDRPR010000609.1:0-2712 GCA_043826845.1 Bacteroidota bacterium | reverse complement strand
AATATATTTTAAATGAAGCGACTGGTTTTAATAGCATTTCTTTTACTTAGTATTTCTTATTCAATAAGATGTCAGGTTAAAATAAATTACTCGGATAACGAAATTTTGTTGCTTGAGCAACTTGTGAAAAACAATATTGATTTGTACAGAAAGACAAACGGGCTTGACGCATTGTGGAATGATTCCATCTTGTATCATTCAGCAAAAGAGCATGCTGTGTATATTAAAAGTACTGGATCTGCAAGTATTTTTGAACCTGTCAGAAAATTAGGCACACCTCAGAAAAGGTGCGAAGCAAAAGGAGCAGTAAATTACAATACTTCTGAGATAATATCGGTGATAAATATTGATTCGCTTTCAGGGCTTGAAAAAATGGCAGATTTAATTTTTGATAAACTTCTTTCTGACGCGGTAAATATAGCTCATATTTTATGTAAAACATTAAAAATTCAAGGACTTACTCTGACTGTTTCAAAAGATTCAGCTTTTTTTATTGCTGTTCAGGATATTGCTTCTGTAGATAATAATTATGTTTTTAAGAAATTACCTTCGGTTTTTCCTTTCGATACTGCTGAAATTCCTGTAAGAAAAAAAAATCTTCCTGTCAGAACCAAATATGACTGGAAGCTACAATCTCCAAAAAGTGAAGAGAATTGCAAAAATATTAATGGTTCATACAATCGCCTCAAAAATATTTCAATAGAAGAAAATGACGACAGATTAATGTTGATTTTTGATAAAGAAGCGACTGCTAAACAATTGCTTATAGGGAAGAAAGACGGGCTGGCAATCGAGGTTGTTGATTACGAGTCATATCTTTGTGATAGGGATGAATATTTTAATCAACCCTCTCGAAGAAACAATCTGAGTCTGCTAAATGGTGAACTGATGAAACCATTATATACTGAGGGTATTATTAGAGAGTCTGGTTATATAGATGAAACAGAAGAGAGATATGTCAGAAGTCTGGGCAATATCAGATCAAAATCTGAGTATTTTGAAGCCAATGCAGTACTTATAGAAAATAACAAAGTATGTAAAGTTCTTGGTCAGAGTAAAATTTGTGGTCAGACTTTTCGCTATTCCGTGGATAAGATTGAATACCTTGATAATTTTAAATTAAGCGATTATGAACCAAAAGTCACCTACGACACTTTGAAAATTAAAATATTTTACAAACCAAATCAAACAGAGCCGGATATGACTGAGATTCAACCGATATTGAATTTCGTTAAAAAGGAAGGACTAATAATAACAAAAGCAACGGTAAATTCAAATGCCAGCGTTGAAGGATCTAAGCAGATAAATGAGATGATCTTTAATCAAAGGGCTGATTATCTTTTAGGTTTGTTTGAAAAGGAACAGACATATGAAATTCGGAAAACGGTCACAATGCAGGAAAACTGGAGTTTATTTTATTCTCAGATAAGGGGAACCCGTTATTCATTTCTTGAATTTGTGGATACATTAGTTGCCAGAAAATATGTAAATGATTCAATTGAATATTTTGTAAAACAACTTGACGACCAAAGATATTCCACGGTAAACCTGTTTGCCGTTACCAAAGCAACAAGAGACCAGTATAAGGTATATGCAATTAATGATTTTAAGAAAATACAGGAAAGCATTGTAGCAGAACGTGAAAAAGGAAATGAAAAAACTATTAAACGTCTTGTTAATGAAGCAAAAAACATTCAACTTTATCTGTATGAACAATATCGTTCAAGGCAGATTAATGATGAATTTATTAGAATACTTAAAATCCCTGATGATGAAATATTTACTGAACTACAAGTCAATGAGTTGATTTTTAAATATAAGTATCAAAAAAAGCCTGGATTTACCGATTTGAATTTGTATGATGGTTTACAAAATTATGCTTTAAGCCCATATGCAACAAATATCGTATTTTACAATATACTTGCATATTTAGTAAATCATTATGGAGAAGAGAGTGTAAATGAATTGCATAATTCAAAATATATCAGTTCGTTAATTGAAAAAACTGTTGGAGAAAATATTTCTGCTGATGATATAAGTTCTTTTAATTTGCATTTTAATTATCTGAAAACGATTGAATTATATGATGAAAATAAATTATCAAAAGCAGGACAATATTTAAACGGCATGTATAGCTATTATTTGAAATATAAATGTGACACCAATTTAATCACTTCATTGGCTGAGTATTTTATTTTGTTCAGGGAATATAAAGATGCTTATAAAATCGCTTCTTCCTTAGTTAAAACCGATAACTTTAATAATTATACATATGCACTATATTTAAAAATGCATTATATGGAATTCTGGAAGGAAAAACAATCGACTGATTATTATCAGTTGCTTTTTAATTCTGAAAAATATTTTACAAATGATGAATGGTGCAGTTTATTTGAAGGTAAATGCGGGATTAGTTTCCAGATATTTGATTATGAACCTTTGTGGAGGCTATTTTGTTTAAAGAAGAATGGTTAGAAGTCGGGAGTCGGAAGTCGGAAGTTGGAAGACGGAAGTTGGAAGACGGAAGTTGGAAGACGGAAGTTGGAAGACGGAAGTTGGAAGTCGGAAGATGGAAGTCGGAAGATGGAAGTCGGAAGTTGGAAGTCGGAAGTTGGAAGTCGGAAGATGGAAGTCGGGAGTCGGAAGATGGAAGTCGGAAGTCGGAAGATGGAAGATGGAAGTCGGAAGTTGGAAGTAGGAAGATGGAAGTCG
>JBDRPR010000608.1:0-2147 GCA_043826845.1 Bacteroidota bacterium | reverse complement strand
GGATTATGCGGGAGCACATTAAATACTGTAATTATATCAGACTCACATGGATGTGACACAATACTCAGCTATTATGTTGATGAACCAATACCAATTGAGATCACAACATCAACTGCTGCAACCACCTGTGGTCAGGTTAATGGATTTGCTCAAGCAGATAATGTAACAGGAGGAACTCCACCATATAGTTATAATTGGTCTCCGGGAAATTATACAACACCATTAATTTCAAATATTGCAAGTGGTAATTATATGTTGCAGGTAACTGATGCAAATGGCTGTATAGCAATTGAAAATGTGTTTGTTTCAAATATTGCTCCTCCCTTTAGCAATGGTTATAATATTTCTAATGTAAGTTGTTTCGGAGGGAGTGATGGCGAGGTTTCGGTTCTTGTTAATGGGGGTACGCAGCCTTATTCATACTCCTGGTCAAACTTTTCATTAAATGATACCGCAACTAATATACAAGCTGGAACATATTATGTCACAGTAACAGACGCTAATGGTTGCACATCATCTTCACTTGCTATTGTTACACAGCCTTCACAACTGACCATAGTAGCCAATGGTACAGCTGCTCCAATATGTATAGGACAGTTTACCAATATATCTGCAACAGCGACAGGCGGAACCCCTCCATATATATTCTATTGGTCAGATTCATCTTTGGTACAAGGATCCCAGGTTCAGCAAGTGAGTCCTGAAGTAACGACAGCTTATCAGGTTTATGCTGTTGATGCCAACGGATGTATGTCAAGTCCACCGGCAGCAGTAGTAGTTCAGGTTTATCCACCATTAACTCTTTCTGTATCTCCTGATACAATAATTTGTCAGGGTACAGATCTTGTATTATATGCTTATCCAGGTGGTGGAAACGGAGGCCCATATACAGTTCAATGGAGTTATGGAATCGGTGCGCAGATAACAGTTAATCCACAAGTTGCGACCACCTATACGGTAACTGTATTTGATGGTTGCGGCACACCATCAGTATCCGGTCAGGTAGATGTAGGAGTAAGTCAGTCCCCGAATGTAACAAGTTTTACAGTGGGAGTTGGTTGTGCTCCACTATATGTGTTATTCAGACCAAATAATCAGGATCCAGCGTGGAATTATTCATGGAATTTTGATGATATGAGTTCATTAAATTACAATACTTCTCATGATTCGGTTGTTGCACATACATTTAATAATAGTGGTATATATAGCGTTAGTCTAATAGTTACAAATATTAATAATTGCTCAACAATTGTAAGTCAGGATGTAAATGTATATGAAATACCTGATGCGGCATTTTATGCAGCGCCACAGGTTGCCAACATACTGAATGCCAATATTGAATTCTTTGACCAATCAACGCCATGTTCACAATGGGAATGGAATTTTGGAGATAATTCACATGCCACAGGTCAGAATGTAGAACATGAGTATGATTCTGCGGGAGTTTTCGATATTCAGCTTGTAGTACATACGATAAACGGATGTACCGACACAACAACAGGGATAATAGAGATCAAAGAGGCTCATACATTTTATGCCCCGACTGCCTTCAGCCCCGGTTCAGGTTTACAGAACAATTATTGGTACCCGAAAGGGATTGGAATAGATTCTAAAGAATATCATTTGTATATATACGACAGATGGGGAGAAATAATATTCGAGACAGAGATTTATCCATTAGGTACAGATAAACGGGATGCTGGTCTGATTGAAGGCGGATGGAATGGCAGGTATCATAATACAGGGAAATATGTCCCTGTTGGAACATACACATGGTATATTACCTTAAAAGATGTAAACGGTCAAATGCATGAATATGTCGGTGCCGTTACTATTATAAGATAAATTTTAATTATCAGACAATTAATTAAAAGCCGCATTTGAGCGGCTTTTTTTATATATGGTAAAATTCATTTACAATCTTATGAAACCCACATGATTCGAAAATCACAAACACAATGATAATAAAACTAACAACATGTGGGTTCCCCCGCTTGAGCGGGGCAGGCTATCATGGGTCACTTTAAAAAGTTGGGGAGAAGTATAGATTAGTTCATACTTTTGCGAAAAAAATTATGGAAGAAACAATAGACATTAAACTTTTACATAAACTATTTCCATCCGAGCTGATGGAGTATTTTGATATC
>JBDRPR010000607.1:0-2490 GCA_043826845.1 Bacteroidota bacterium | reverse complement strand
ATACAGGACTGCTACCTCTGTAAATAACATATGTGTCAAATAAAAAACCTTCGTAATGTTGCCAGGTCAGTGCATAGCCCTGAGGTAAAGCCGGTGAAACATTAAGGTGAATAGTCTTGTGATAATTGCCTAAATCAGAGACATTTCCGCATCGATCAATTGCAGAAAGTTTATATTTATCAGATTGTTGTCCGGGATTTGAGGAATCGTCAATATAAATACCGGCACTGTCAGTAGGGACAACTCCGATTAAATTATAAACTCCTGCGACAATGGTTTCTTTATATATATAATAATTATCAATATTAGGATCCGTTTTTTCCCAGATCACAGTATTTTTTTGAGAAGCCGGATCAACAGTTACCATACAGATATTCTGCATTTCTCCTGTACTGTCAACATAAACATTATAATAAGATTCATAAGTGCATGTTTTGGTTGTACTGATCAGGTCATCAGCAAGGAAAGTAATATCATCAAGATTCCAGCCTTTATAAAAACCGATTGTATCGCATGGACCAATACCAAATTTGACTTTAAATAAAGGATTATTATCTGCATAACTACTGACATCATACTGGTGAATCATCCAGAAATATTGATCTAATCCGTTATATATGCTGTCAATCACAATCCAGTCTGTTCCGTCAAATACAGCTATCTGTGCGGTATCATTGGCAGCAAAACCACTGTTTTCATAAAACCGGAAATAGCAGTTATTTTTTCCTGAGCAATCAATTACAGGGGATTCAAGCCAGAAAACTGTATCTATAGTGCTATAACAACCTCCAATATTAGTTCCTACAATATAATTATCAGAAGACGGAGAATTATCAGTATCAGGATCTTGTAATCCTGAACAACCGGTGCCGGCAATAGCAGGATTTCTTTCCCATCCTGCATTCCCATAACCCGTCCAGCCTTTATCAGTACTGAAATCGTCTACCCAAAATATTTCCGGGCCAATAAAATTGTAAGGGATTGTATTGAAATAACTGGCAGTAATAGTGTGTTGACCTGTATCCGCTACAGCAGGATCAAATATGTTTCCGAAAATACCAGGACCGGATATCAAAGCACCAGAAGGTGTGACTATTAATGTATCTACTGAATCATTAATACAGTAATAATTTTCCAAACCGAAAATTTCCAAAAGAGGCGGTTGATCAACAATTACATATAAGGTATCATAAAAAGAATTAATGGTATCACTTTGAATAAGTACATATTCCACATCATTCAGAGGAGTCTGATTGGGGGGTTGTAATCCGGTATAAAACAAGTTTCCATTCTCATACCAAAGTGCATTAGAATCATTAGCTAAGGTAAATAATAACTCATCTCCGTAACAAATATGTAAAGTGTCTATTAATGAAAAATTTGATACAACCAGAGCTTCACAGGTTTGTGTTGATCCGTCAGGAATAAATCGCCATGCTTCGTTCAATGCAACCCATTGTGCGGGATTCCTTCCTGGTGCGGCATATCCTACTGTCTGATCAAAATTCTGAATTCCAACAATAGCATTGCCTCCGTTCCAGCTAGTGCAAACCGGTTTATAATCAATAACAACATCAATACAATTACTGCTCTCATATAAAATTATATGTTGTGTTGTATATATGCTGTTGCATGAAAACTGGGCAGCATTGTTATAAGTTACTACAAATTCCCTGCACGGGCTTGTTCCTTCTGTAGAATATTTGACATATCCTCCTGCCGGACAGTATAGATCATGAAATGCTCCCAAAATATGTATTGGTGAACCAAAATTGTTTGGAACTCCGGTTGTAAATGACCAGGGACAATAACCTGAAGCGTCAGTCAAATCAAATGATAACACACCATTTTCTCCGATTATTACCTGATCAAACGGTTGACCGAAAAACATAAAATTAAATGGCAAACTAATAGAATTACTCCATTCATCATCCGATGTAAAGGGAACAGATATGCCGGATGTTTGATAAACAGGCTGATGAGGGATCTGTATTACAGAATAATTAATTTGCGATTTGATTGAAAATGCCATACAACTTATTATTAATAAAATGAATGTTTTTTTCATGGCTTATTTTTTTTAATTAATTATCAGTTTTTTAATATTAATAGAATTATTATCTGTAATTTTTACAAAATATATTCCAGCTACAAGATTCATTTGATAATGTTTAATGAATTTTTCATTTAAAACTTTATTCAATTCTGTATGCATTATCTTTCCGTTAACATCCGAAATTTCAATAATCAAATCTGACCGTGAATTAATGTTCCCAATAATTGAAAACATTCCCTTATTAGGATTTGGGCTGATAGTATAAGCTGATGACTCTATTTCATCAATATTACTTCCACTTGTAGCTCTGATATTTGAAACAGAACGATCCATTTCAATAGCCGTAAGTTTTGCCTGAGAATAAGGATCACAGGGAGTTGGTTTTATTGCTGCAATCTGATAATACTGAGTTCCGGCAGGAGGATTCTGATCAG
>JBDRPR010000606.1:0-4238 GCA_043826845.1 Bacteroidota bacterium | reverse complement strand
TGAGATCACCGCCCTTACATTGCCCAGATGGTCACGCAGCTCATAGCGGTATTCTTCCTCTTCCTTCATCCAGGTCCCCAGGCGGGAAGCGCCATATATGGGCATCTCGGTCAGGCCCAACCCCTTGGTTATGTCATATTCATATATGGCAAGGATGGTTCCACCTGCATCATACACATACCATGTAGTAATATCACCATCGTCCTTACTGATGCGCTGCCCCCGTTCATTATAGCCGTAATAAATATCGTAGGAGTCTCCCAAAGTACCGTGCAATCTGCTCACCAGCCCCATGGAATTGTACTCCAGATCCTGGGTATAGCCGGAACTGGTATATGCCGTCATCTGGCCGATGTTGTTATAGGTATAGCTGTGATTGTACTCGAAATCGGTATTATAGGAAGAGGCCGAAGCTCCCTCGGACACGCCTGTAAGCCTGTTCTTCAGCGTACTGTGATATGAGTAAGAAAGCCTGTCCATGATAAGGTTGTTGCCCGAACTGCCATCATAACCGTTTCTGTACAAAGATAGTATATTTCCGTTAAAATCATAATCCAGGTTGAAAACATTGTATGCATTGTCATCGTCAGGCGTAAAATATAAATCCTGCCCTTCCCATACAGGAGGCGATTCAGTTTCCACCGATTTATTCACATTGAAATAATTATTCCCCTCAGGTGTTGAGAACTCAACAGCAGCTATCTCAGTCTCTTCGTCAGATTCAGTACTGCCCGATTTATTCAGGCCTGCACCGGTCCCCAGGTTATAATAATTGGCATAGGTGACCGAAGAAAGGATCTGGGGTGAGGAACTGGAAGAAGAATAATCCCAGCCGCTTCCGGGCACAATAAACTGTTGTTCCCCCCCGGTGGAAGAGCCTGAGCCATAATAGCTGTTCAGGCTGAAATCCTGGTTAAAGGTACCGAAGGTAGCAGTGTTCAGCCAGTTTTTCTCGTTGAATTCATAGGAATACATCCACTGCTGGCCGGTTCCTGAAGGCAACTGCGGGCTTTCGGCATTGCATTCGAGGTCTTTTAAATTCCAGCGGAATGATAAGACCACTTGCAGTCCTTCTTAAAAAAATGCTTATTTTCTCCAGATAAATACGACGATAAATCATCCATATCAAAGGGAACATTTACACCTCCAATTCCAACTGACGTATTTCCATCAGACTGATTAATAAACCCATTATTAATCCTTCCCGAATATAATGCCTTGTTGTTTGACCATGAATATCCTATTTGAGGCAAATTACCAATCCCAATTCCAACATTAAATACACTCAATGTTTTTGTCGGATCACATGCAATTCTTTCTTCCTTCTTTGATTTCCAGTCATCAGGAACATCACATACCACTCTGTTTATTGCGCCCGGATTGATATTCCAGCCAAGACCGCACCATGAGGCTTCTTCATCCAATTCAATGCCTGCATGATATGAAAGCGCTAAAGGATAACCCCCTCCCGGTCCTGGGACATATATAACAGGAAGGACATAGGAAAAATCCCCTGTTATTAAACTGACCATGTCAGTTGCATCAACAGGCTCAAAAGATGATGCCTCGGGCGCTGAAGGTCCCGTATTCTGTGCATAATTACCTGATGACAGAATAAATGCTACCAAAGCTAATAGTACTCTCGCTCTCTTCATTATTTTGTGATAATTAAATCAATTCCATAAAAATAGTACTATTGGTAGTCAAAACATCATGAATGGCCGACAGATTATTATACGTTAAGTTTTTTCGCATAAACGTAATAAATACATCGGATAGTGTCATATAGCAAACACAATGTACTATCTATTATAGGATTACATGTTTGATTTTCTTGCTGATATCTCTGATGATGAAGAAGAAGAATACCCCTAAGCAAGTTTTTTTAGCAGTTGAAATATCTTAATTAACTATTTTACTGCTTATTATTAAAAATTACTGTTTAATATTCAACACAATATCTGGAGCATCGATAATATCATCAGCATAAAATTTAAATGAGATATTTCCAGATCGCAGACCAAAATCATTTATTACTAATTTAATCCACTCAATGTTTTCAAAATCAATTTTTCTGAAAGAAAAAAGAACTGTTGTGTTTGGTGCCATTCCATATGTTCTGGGGGAAATGTAATCAACAATCCCGATTGAATCATTATCTGAAGTTATTAAATAAACATAATCTTCCATATTAAAGCACAGATCATTAATTAGCTGACTGTACTTTTGTTGTTCTCCAATAAGTGTTTCATAGGCTTCTCCAAATTTTGATAATATGTTCAGTCTCATGTAAAAGAAATCCTCATATTTCCTAATTACCTTATTTAAATCATCTACAGAAGACTTTCTATTATTTTTGATTTCCATATACGAAATAAATTCACAGGGTTGATAGGTTATTTCAAATCTTATATTATTAACATTCTTTGTTTGAATCAGACCATTATCAGGATTATACAAATAAACCTTATAGTCCTCAATACCAATATTATTCTTGCATGACAGGAATATTATGGACAGGATGAAACATGTGTAAGATATTGATATTCTGTTTTTTAAATTCATGGCAATATCTAATCTTGTTATAGATCAAAAAATAAATTCAAATCAATACTTAAGCTATATGCCAGTTGCCTAAATTGTAATTTATTCAAGTTGTAGGTTTTTATACCTCCTCCTCCATACAAAGAGAGTTTTCTTTTATTAAACAGCGAATATCCAATATTTGCACATGCTCCATATCCTTTTGATCTTTGATATGCATTCTTCTTTTCATAGAACCAGTATGATTCTTCACCGTAATCACCTATTGAATACAGGACTGAGGATTTTGCATAATAAACGCCATCATAGGTGCCGCCAAAACTCAGGATATACTTTTCTGCAATACGAACTTCAATAAGCAGTTGTCTTGAAAAATACCAATAATTATGTGTATAAACCAACTGACCTTCATCATCGGTAAAATGATTCATTATTGAATGCAGACCTAATCCAATAAACCATCTTTTGTTTACGGGCAAATAAAATTCAATACCGTTATTATATCCAATCCCTGGTCCTATTTTCCTTGGATCACGATTCTCCCATACAATATCATTGTAATAATTTCCACCTGATGTAATTACAAAATGGTTCCTACCCTCATTTCCAGAATTATCCTGGGAAAATGCGAAGGAACATACAAATACAAAAATAACTGTGGTAATTAGTTTCATAAAAGATAAATTATTTTTCTGCTAATTTATCTTTTTCTTCTGTATTTTCAATGACCGGAACTTCTTTATTGAACATTTTATACTCACTATTTAAACCTTCCAGCACCTGTTCGGTAATATTATACGCTTCTTCGGCATATACAAGGTTGCCTGAACCGTTGGCGCCCAGGATGTACCTGTAACCGTGCTTCTTTCCGTACTCATTAATATAGTCATTTACTTCGTTCAGTACGGTCTGGGTCGCAACCTGTTCCTCATCGGCCAGTTTGCGTTTGGTGGCTTCCTGATACTGCATCATCTGGTACTGTTTGTTCCGCAATAATTCTTCTTTCAGTTCCCGCTCCTTCTCACTCATGCCCGACCGTTCCTTCTCATAAGCTTTAATATCGTTCTCAAGCATGTTCATCAGCGTGTCAACCTGCGCATTCATCTCTGATGCTTTTGTACTGTATTCCGCCTGTGCATCGGCCATGCCGTAATATTCTTCCAGCAATACATTGGTGTCAATATATACAACCTGTTGCCCGGAAAAGAAGTGGAAATAATACAGTACTGCAGTAGCGATAATTGCAACAATTCCAAGGTAAGCGTTCACCTTTTTCATACTATTTCTTTTTTTTGTTTGGACAGCAAATATACACATAAGCCGGGTCTGCCGGAACATGACTTACTGTACGTTGAAATTGAAAAGGTAAACGTTTATATCTGGTGGGTAATCGTAATGTTCAAATGTTGTGCCTGACATCAAAACCACATTTCGAACACTTATGATTATAAATCTGCGCTATTGAGGAGACAGGCTAACCGGTTGCAGGCACGGAAAACATTTTCGCGCCATTATGGGATCCGCGCCATTAAGCCTGAATAATTCATAAATATGTAAAAAAAGAGGGATAAAAAGTTTGTTATCTCATTGATAATAAATATCTTTGAGTTGGAAAAACAACAAATTTTATCCCATGAATAAAATTACAAAAAATTCTGCGTCTGACCAAACAAATTTTCTGGAATTGCATACAC
>JBDRPR010000605.1:0-26338 GCA_043826845.1 Bacteroidota bacterium | reverse complement strand
TCATTATGTTTTTTATTTCTATGGCAGTTATCGGGGGAATTATTACCTCTGCAACATCTGATAAAATTGTACATGTTAAGGACAATTCAATTCTTGAAATAAAACTGGATAACCCCATTCCTGAAAGGACCTCGAAAAATCCTTTTGAGAATTTTGATCCGTTATCAATGGATGCAAAACAATCTATCGGATTAAATGACATACTCAAATCACTGAATAATGCAAAAACTGATGATAAAATTAAAGGTATTTTTCTCAATTTATCTGCTATTCCTGCAGGAATAGCTACAATTGAAGAAATCAGGGGCGCATTAATAAACTTTAAAGATTCATCAGATAAATTTATAATCGCATATTCTGATGTTTATTCTCAGGGAGCTTATTATCTGGCAACTGCTGCCGATAAAATATATTTGAACCCAAAAGGTCTGGTTGACTTTAAAGGATTAAATGCTGAAATAATGTTTTTTACAAAAGTTCTTGAAAATATCGGAATTGAACCTCAGATAATCAGGGGGAAAACAAATAAATTTAAGAGTGCTGTGGAGCCATTCATGTATACCGAAATGAGTGAAGCAAACAGAGAGCAAACATTAACATTCATGGCATCTATTTGGAATTATTTACTTAAAGGTATTTCTGATAAAAGAGGAGTCAGCGTTGAAAATCTGAATATGTACGCAGACAGTTTGAAAATTGAAAATGCACAAGAAGCTTTAAATTACAAACTTATTGATGGGTTAAAATATAAAGATGAAATATTGGCAGAATTAAAAGAACTTACTAAAATTAAACCTGATGATAAAATCAATTTTGTTTCTATGTCAAATTACTCTAAGACAGCAAAATCCGATAAAAATAAAAAGTTCTCGAAAAATAAAATTGCTATAGTTTTTGCTTCAGGACAAATATTTCAGGGCGAAGGTGATGAACAGACTATTGGAGGTGAAACACTTTCTGAAGCAATCAGAGAAGCACGAATGGACAGTACAGTAAAAGCAATAGTTTTACGTGTCAATTCTCCCGGTGGAGATGCTTTGGCATCTGAGGTTATTTGGAGGGAAGTATCACTTGCAAAAAAATCCAAACCTGTGATTGTATCCATGGGTGATTACGCTGCATCAGGTGGTTATTATATATCCTGTCCGGCAGATGTTATTGTTTGCAACCCCACAACATTAACTGGATCAATAGGTGTATTTGGGATTCTCTGGAATGGTAAAGAATTTTTAAACGATAAAGTTGGGATTTATATAGACAATGTTAAAACAAATACCTATGCAGATCTTGGTTCAATATACAGACCTTTATCTGCTCCCGAAAAAGATGTAATTCAACGAACTGTTGAGGAGGTTTATACAACATTTATAGGTCATGTTGCAGAAGGCCGAAATACAAGTACTGAATATGTTGACAGTATCGGTCAGGGAAGAGTCTGGAGTGGTATTAATGCGAAAGAAATCGGACTTATTGATGAATTCGGAGGATTGATTAAAGCTATTGAAATAGCTGCTGATAAAGCTGGTATATCTGAATATAGATTCGTTGGTTATCCAAAACAAAAGGATCCTTTTGAACAATTCCTTGAACAATTTTTGGGTAACACACAAGAAACTCTTGTGAAGAAACACCTTGGACAAAGTTATGTATATTATAAAAAACTAAGCAATGCAATGACCGCAAAAGGTATTCAGACCCGCTTACCGTTTGATATAGAAATATACTAATAGTCAAATCAATATAAATAAACAGGAAGAATAATCTTCCTGTTTTTATTTCAGACTTGCAATTTTTAATTATCTTGCAAAATCAAAAAAATCAGGATTTGCATTATTATACCCAGCCAAACTTCGATGCAAGCACAGACGAAAGTTGGCGATGTATTAACATTAAATAGGAAATGGCATAACTTGATAGCGGTTTAGTATTAAATGTCTGAAAAGAATATAAAACTTCGTTGGTACTTGCTCCCATTTGCAATAATCTATGGGTTAATAACTTCAATTAGAAACAGATTATTTGATTTCAACATTTTAAAATCCAGCGAATTTGACATCCCCGTTATTACTGTCGGTAATATTAGCACAGGAGGTACCGGAAAAACACCCCATGTTGAATACATTGTAAAATTATTATCTGAAGATTTTAAAGTTGCAACCCTTAGCAGAGGATATAGAAGAAAAACAAAAGGCTTTATTATTGCCAGTAAAAATTCAACTGTCTATGAAATAGGTGATGAACCCAAACAAATTAAACAAAAATTTAATGCGACAGAGGTGGTTGTTGATGAAAAAAGAGTGAGAGGAATTAATAAGATTCTGGAAAAACAAACAGACTTTGATTTGCATGCAATAATACTTGACGATGGTTTTCAGCATAGATATGTACAGCCGGGTATTTCGATCCTTCTTATTGATTACAACCGACCTATTACTAAGGATTACCTTTTACCTGTGGGGAATCTCAGGGAAAGAGCTTGGAGGAAAAAGCGGGCTAATATGATAATTGTTTCGAAATCTCCAAAAGAGATGAAACCTATTGACGGAAGGATTATGGAAAAAGAACTTAATATCTTTCCTTATCAGTCATTATTCTTTACAACCTTTAAATACAACGAAATCATATCAGTTTTTGGACATAACAAATATAAAGGAAATTTAAAAGATATTGAAGTATTATTGATTACCGGAATCGCAATGCCTCATCCATTAATAGAGCACCTGAATACTTTCACCGATACAATAAATCATTTAAAATTTCCCGATCATTATAATTACAAGAATAAAGATATTGAATCAATTTGTTCTGCGTTTTCAGGAATGTCTGGTAAAAATAAAATTATTATTACTACAGAAAAAGATGCGATGAGAATTCAGGATTGCAAGTTTTCTGAAAAATTGAAAAATTTACCTTTATTTTACATTCCAATAGAAGTAGAATTCTTAGATGAAGAAAATGAAAAATATTTCAGAAAAATAATTATCGAATATGTTAGAAAAAATAAAAGACACAGCAAATTACATAATTAATAAAACCGGATTTTCTCCTGATGCTGGAATTATTCTTGGTACAGGCTTAGGAGGTTTGGTAAAAGAAATTGACATAAAATATTCTATGTCATACGAGGAAATTCCCAATTTTCCGATATCAACAGTTGAAGGTCATAGTGGGAAACTGATTTTTGGAATTCTTGGAGGAAAAAATGTAGTAGCAATGCAAGGCAGATTTCACTTTTATGAAGGGTATGACATTCAAAAAGTTGTATTTCCGGTAAGAGTCATGAAATTTTTAGGAATAAAAAGTCTTTTCGTATCGAACGCCAGTGGAGGAGTGAATCCTGATTTTGAAATAGGTGATCTAATGGTTATTACTGATCACATCAACCTCATACCGAATCCATTGATTGGCAAGAACATTAGTGAACTCGGACCCAGATTTCCTGATTTAAGCAATGTTTATAATAAAGACTTGATATCCAAAGCCATTAAAATTGCTCAAAAACACGGAATTCAAATTAAAAAAGGAATTTACACAGCCACTTCCGGACCTACTTTTGAAACACCAGCTGAATATAATTATTTTCGTATTATAGGCAGTGATACTGTTGGTATGTCCACCGTTCCTGAAATTATTGCGGCACATCACATGGGACTTTATTGTTTTGCAATATCAATAATTACCGATCTGGGTGTTCCCGGAAAAATTATTGAAGTAACTCATGAAGAAGTTCAGGCTGTTGCAGAAAAATCAGAACGTAAAATGACTCTAATTATTAAAGAACTAATTAATACTTTATAAAAAGTTGAAAGGAATAGTATTAAAAGAATACAACCCGAATATTATCAGGGCAATGTTTGATATGAAGGTAGAGGAAAAACCAACACCTAAGCCTGTATCTGATCAGGTACTGGTAAATATTGACGCAAGCCCTGTCAATCCTTCTGATATAGCATTTATCAGAGGCATGTATAATGTTAAAAAAAATTTACCTGCAATTCCCGGATTTGAAGGGACAGGTATTGTTGTAGATACAGGTAACCAAAACGATGCCAAGGCATTATTAGGTAAAAGAGTAAGCTGTTTTTGTCAAAAGGATAATGACGGAACCTGGGCTGACTATTTTCTTGCCTCAGTCTCCGAATGTTTTCCTGTCAAAAAACAAATGGATAGGTTTCAGTCCGCATGCTTTTTTATAAATCCGTTTACTGCCTATGCCCTATATGAACTCTGTAAGAATAAAAATGCAAAAGCAATCATTCAAAGTGCTGCATCAGGTCAGGTCGGAAAGTTTTTCAGGTATTTCGCTAAAAATGATAATATCCCGGTTATTAATATTGTCCGAAAAGAAAAGCATATCGGTGAATTATTAGCTGAAGGCGAAAAATATGTACTGGATAGTACTTCACCAGATTTTTATGAAAACTTATATAAATTATCACATGAACTATATGTAAATGTTGCCATCGATGCCGTTGGGGGTGAATTTACAGGAAAACTAATAAAATGTTTGCCTGATTATTCAGATGTTATTCTTTTCGGAGGACTTAGCGGGACATATATATCCGATATTGATCCTTTAGAAATTATTTTTCACAAAAAGAGTCTGATTGGATTTAATCTGAATGAATGGTTCAAAAAGCATAACCGCGTTGAACAGCTTAAAATATCTGATAAATTACAGGATCTGTTCATTTCTGAAAAATTAATCACAAAAATAAAAGATCATTACGATCTTTCTGATGTTAAAAGTGCTTTTAAACACTATATCAGTGATATGTCGGGGGGGAAAGTTCTGTTTGTTCCAAAATAATTTTTTATGTTTTTCATTATTTCAAAAATATTGTATTTCATTATGTCTCCCATTGTCTGGGTTATTGCATTATTAACATATTCAATTTTCGGATCAAATATTAAATATAAAAAAAGAACCCTTATATGGTCGTTAGTAATATTGCTATTTTTTTCAAATACATTTATATTCGAGGAATTTATGAGGCTTTTAGAAGTCCCGGGTAAAAAATATGAAGAAATAGATAATTATGATTATGCAATTGTTTTAGGTGGAATGATTTTTTATGATTCCGGTTTAAAACAGATAGTTCCTATGAGAGGTATAGATCGCTTAATAAAAACAATGAAATTATATAAACTGGGAAAGGTGAAAAAAATATTTATCTCCGGAGGATCAGGAAGCCTGCAATATATTGATTTCAAAGAAGCAGATATAATTAAAAAATACCTTATCGATATAGGAATACCGGAGGAGGATATTTTATGTGAGGTAAAATCAAGAAATACTTACGAAAATGCAGTTTTCACCAAAGAAGCACTTAAAAATGAAATTGGAAATAAAAAATTTCTTCTTATTACTTCCGCTTATCACATGAGACGGGCCAAAGCCTGTTTTGATAAAATAGGGATAAATACTGATATTTTTCCGGCAGACAGGTATGCTGGTCCCAGGTTATATAAATTTGATCAATTATTTATTCCTGATGTTAATGTTTTTTCTGAATGGATTATATTTTTCAAAGAAATAATTGGTTATTTTGCTTATAAAATGGCTGGATATGTATAACTTTATAAAAACTTAAATATGATACGAATTTTTATTATTATCGCTCTTTCATTGATCCTTTTTCAATGTAAAAATGAAGTTGACTCAAAAATTGATACCACTTCAAACGATCTGGCAATTATTGACTCAACGACAGTTGACAAAGTAATTACCGGACTGATTGATATGAACGGGGAAAATTATAAATTCAGGATCGAAAGAGGAGTATCTCAGGTTGCATCCTTTTGGAGAAGTACTGATGGCACAATTGAAGATTTCGAGAAGTATTGTTCTGAAAATTTTATTACTGACAGTCTGGAATTGTTAAATGTTTTTATGCGATTATCAGCAAACTACGAAATTTTAAATGGCAACTTCAACAAAATAGTAATTGAACTTTCCAAGCCTCTTCATTTGGATATTGGAGAAATTTTACCGGTTGACGAACTATTTGGAGCTTATGACCCTGCGGCACATATTACTGAAGATTTTTTTTCCAATAAAATTGCTATGATGATTTTGCTTAATTTCCCTTTTTATTCCTTGCAGGAAAAAGAAGACCTGGGTAAAAACTGGAACAGGGAGCAATGGGCATTCGCCCGCATAGGTGATATCTATACATCCCGGGTTCCTGCAGAATTATTACAAAAAAAATCAGAAGCTACTACAGGTGCTGATACTTATATTGCTGAATACAATGTTTTCATGGGAAATCTTGTGAATAATGGTAATCAAACCTTGTTTCCAAAGGATCTAAAACTAATTACGCATTGGGGATTAAGAGATGAATTGAAATCTAATTATAATACAGAAAACGGTATAAAAAAACAAAGAATGATTTATGAAGTTATGAAAGATATTATTAGTCAGGATATCCCTCAGGAAATTATCAACTCTGATAAATATCAATGGAATCCATATACTGATAAAGCATATGAAAATGGTGTGGAAAAAACTTTAGCGAAGGAAAATAATAACAGATACCAGCATCTTCTGGATATTTTTCATGCCTTTAAAGCAATCGACCAGTACTCTCCTCAATATCCGACATATATCAAAAGAAAATTTGATCAGGAGATGGAAATATCCTGTGAGGATGTTGAAAATCTTTTTACTGAATTGGTTTCATCACCGGAGGTAAAACAAGTTGCCGGACTTATAAAAGAAAGGCTTGGACGTGGCCTTGAACCATTTGATATCTGGTATAACGGGTTTCGATCCAGTTCAAAATTAACTGAGCCTGAACTCGATAAAATCACACAAACAAAATATCCCTCAAGCATAGCTCTAAAAAACGACCTTCCAAATATACTTATTAAACTAGGGTTTAATCAAACAAGAGCAAAAGAAATCTCATCAAAAATTGATGTTGACCCTGCCCGTGGTGCCGGACATGCATGGGGGGCAGAAATGAAGACTGAAAATGCCAGATTACGTACCCGCATTGGGAAAAATGGCATGGATTATAAAGGTTATAATATTGCAGTCCATGAATTCGGACATAATGTTGAACAAACAATTACCCTGAATGACGTTGACTACTATGCAATGCATGGTGTTCCAAACACGGCATTTACTGAAGCAATCGCATTTATATTTCAAAAACGCGACCTTGAATTATTGAATTTATCCGAGTCTGACAACGAAAAAATGCACTACATGGCTCTTGATAATTTCTGGTCATGTTATGAAATTATGGGAGTTTCACTAGTTGATATTAAAGTGTGGAAATGGATGTATGCAAATCCGGATGCCAACGCTGAGGAATTAAAAAATGCAGTAATGGATATTTCTAAAGAGATTTGGAATGAATACTATGCTGATGTTTTCGGAATAAAAGATCAGACAATTCTTGGTATATACTCACATATGATTGATGCTCCTTTGTATTTATCAGCATACCCAATCGGGCATTTAATTGATTTTCAAATTGAACAGTTCATATCTGACAAAAGTTTTCCCGATGAAATTGAAAGAATTTTAAAAAATGGTAAACTTACTCCGCAAATATGGATGAAAGAAGCAGTCGGAAAAGGACTATCAAACAATTCATTATTAAGTGCAACAAAATCAGCATTAAATGCTCTGAAAATTTAATCTCGATTGAACAATTACATTAAAAATACATTTCCTCAGGATACTTTAAACAGCATTCTAAGAACAGATAAAGGGATTTTTAATTTCCAGACAGATGATAGTTCTGACGAAAGCAATATTATTGATGAAAAAATCACAACAGTAGATTCAAATTCAGAACATAGAATTCATCAAAATTATCAGGCGGTATTCGAAAAGTATAATTTAAAAACCGGAAAGAAGCTTAAAATATTAAAAGAAGCTACCCTAAATTCCTTTAATTCTTCTAAAGTTGATACAAGTTTATATTTATGGAAAAATAGCGAATTAAACAAATATTTTAAATACAAAAATTTATTTGATTTAAATACAAATAGAAGCCCAACTCATGATAGCATAAAGAATAAATATCTTCACAAATCAGAGATTGTTATTCACCCGGAAACGAACAATTTTCTTAATTCCGAATCTATTAAATCTGACACTAAAGACTGGCTGTTAGGAATATTGCTATTATCGTTTTTCTTTTTCACAGGTATTCGTTTTTTTTCAGGAAAAACCATTTCAGGCTTTTTTAAAGCTGCATTTAATTATCAGCTATCATTAAAGTTAAATTATGATGCAAATATTTTTCTGCTTAGAATATCATTTCTTCTGAATATTTTATTCGTTATAAATACAGGGATTTTTATTTATTATCTCTCAGAAAATATTACTTTTCTTAAAAATGAATTCACCGAATTTCAAATTTTTCTGATATGTCAATTATCTGCATTACTTATCTATTTTGGGAAATATTTGATTTTAAAGACAATTGGATTTTTTCTAAATTTCATATCAGAAACAAATGAATATATACAATGTATCTTTCTTTACAATAAATTGTTTGGGATTATATTGCTTCCATTAATTATAAGTTATCCATTTATTGACAGCAATTATCAATTTTTACTGATATATGCAGGTGTCAGTATTTTTTCATTATTATTTATTCTTCGTGTTCTTAGAGGAATTATTATTTCAATAAAAAATAAATTTTCAATGTTTTATATTATTTTGTATCTTTGTACCCTCGAAATTTTACCTATTATGATTTTATATAAATTTTATGACTCATATATAGGTGTTTAAAAAGCTCTAAGTACTAACTGTTAAATCTTTTAGTCTTGAAAATCAAAACCATTTTAGTTTCTCAGCCGAAACCTCAGACTGAAAAATCTCCATATTTTGATCTTGCTGAAAAGTATTGTTTAAAAATTGATTTTCGCCCTTTTATTCAGGTGAAGGGGATGGATACAAAAGAATTCAGGCAACAGAGGGTAAATATTAATGATTATACATCATTTATTTTTACATCCAGAACTGCAATTGATCATTTTTTCAGAATTTGTGATGAAATGCGAATTACAGTATCTGAAAATTGCAAATACTTTTGCCTCTCAGAATCAACTGCTTTTTATCTTCAGAAATATATAATTTACAGAAAACGTAAAATTTTTTATGGGAAAAGTAAATTTGAAGAACTTATGGATGTCATTTTAAAACATAAAGAAGAAAAATTTCTTCTCCCATTGTCTGATATTCATAAAATTGAAATTCCAAAATTACTTGATAAGCATAAAATAAATTACACGAAGGCGATATTATACAGGACTGTAAGTTCAGATCTTTCAGATTTAAAAGATGTTAATTACGATGTTCTGGTTTTTTTCAGTCCTTCAGGAATAAAATCCTTAAAACAAAATTTTCCTGATTTTAAACAGGATGGAACATTAATAGCCTGCTTTGGCCCCACAACTGCAAAAGCATTAAAAGATGCAGGTTTTCGTTTGGATATTCAAGCTCCAATGCCTAATGCTCCTTCTATGACAATGGCATTAGACCAATTCCTGAAAAAATTAAGCAAACCAAATAAAAAATAACTATTTCATTGCTTTCTCTAAATTGTGGATGAATAATTTCAATTTTAATAAAAAAGAAAGATTGTGTTTAACAAATTCAATTTCTGAACTTTTTAACAAAGGCAACTATTTAAAAAATAATACATTCACTATTGTATGGAGATTAAATAATCCGGATTCGGACTCCAACTGCAAATTAGCAATCAGTGTTCCGAAAAAAAAATTCAGAAAAGCCGTTGACAGAAATCTTATTAAACGAAGAATAAAGGAAGCATACCGAATAAATAAAAATGATTTTTACAACTATTTAATTAACAACAATGTAAAAATCAATCTTATGCTAATTTATACTCATGTACAAATATTGAAATTCTCAGAAATACAAGAAAAAATAATATTAACTTTAAACCGTTTAATTAAAGAAATTGAAAAAATGCAAAATTCTGTAAAAAAATAATTATATATATGAAACCCACATGTTAAACTAGGTTTAACACAAAGATCGGATGAATAAATTTCAGCACATTTTTTCAGTAATTGTCGTTGAATCATGTGGGTTCCATCCGGCCTTTAAAAATAAATTTTATTCGGATGAAACTAAAATTTATCAGAAAAAAAATAAGTTACTTATTGTTATCTATAGGCATAGTAATTTCTTCTTTTGGTTTTTATGCTTTTAATGATGACAATATAAATTTTGAAATATCGAAAAATCTGGATATCTATTATTCATTATTCAGGGAATTGAACCTCTATTACGTAGATGAAATTGATGCCGGAAAAATTATCAAAACCAGTATTGATAAGATGCTTGAAAGTCTTGATCCATATACCAACTATATTCCCGAATCTCAAATGGAGGATTATAAATTTATGACTACCGGACAATATGGAGGAATAGGTGCATTAATTCGCAAAACAGGCGACTATATTATTATTGCAGAACCATATGAGAATTTTCCGGCTCACACAGATGGATTAAAAGCAGGGGATATTATTTTGGAAATTGATGGGAAATCAACAAAAGGAAAATCTACCGAAGACGTTAGCAAGGTGCTAAAAGGACAACCAAATTCAAAAGTAAAATTATTAATACAAAGACCCGGCACCGAAGGATCAATAGAAAAAGAAATAACCAGAAAAGAAATAAAAATTGATAACGTACCTTATTATGGTATGATTGAAAATGAAATCGGTTATATATGTCTTTCCCAATTTACGAATAGCGCAAGCAGTGAAGTGAAAAGTGCTTTGATAGAACTTAAAGAAAAACATAATGCAAAAAAAATAATTATCGATTTGAGAGGAAATCCTGGAGGCTTGCTTATTGAATCTGTTCATATTTGCAATTTGTTTATGCCAAAAGGTCAGGAAGTTGTAAGCACAAAAGGAAAAGTCTCTCAATGGGATAAAACATATAACACAATGTATGAGCCTGTTGACACAGCAATCCCTGTTGTAATTCTGGTAAACAGAGGTTCAGCTTCTGCATCAGAAATTGTTTCAGGGGCATTTCAGGATACTGACAGAGGTGTAATAATAGGAGAAAGAACCTTTGGAAAAGGCTTGGTACAGACAACCAGATCATTAAGTTATAATTCTCAACTTAAAGTTACTACGGCAAAGTATTATATTCCAAGTCATCGTTGTATTCAGGCACTCGATTACTCTCATCGTAATGAAGATGGTAGCGTTGGAAAAATTCCTGATTCACTGATTACTGAATATCAAACAAAAAATGGAAGAAAAGTTTACGATGGAGGAGGAATTCTTCCTGATATTCAGGTTGAATCGGAAATAATAAGCAATATTGCAATGAGCCTTGTTATTAAAAATATAATATTTGATTTCGCAACTCAATTCTGTCTTAAAAATGAAAAAATCTCATCTGCTAAAGAATTTAATATATCCGATTCGGAATATACAGATTTTCTTGAATTTCTTAAAGATAAGGACTTCGATTACACTACAAAAAGTGAAGATCAGTTAAAAGATCTGATTAAAACAGCAAAAAAAGAAAAATATTATTCTATTTCTGAAGAAGAATTTAAAGAATTGAGAAAAAAACTGGCTCATGACAAAAATAAAGATCTGGAAACTTTTAAGGATGAAATAAAACGATATTTAGCTGAAGAAATTATTAGCAGATACTATTTCCAAAAAGGCCGGATTGAAGCAGTTTTGACTTATGATAAAGACATTCTGAAAGCAATTGAGGTATTAAAAGATACTGGTTTGTACACATCAATATTGAAAGGTACCTATATTCCTGAAAAAATTGATGATGAAAATGAATAATCATTTTTTGACAGTTTTATATTTTTAAAAAATCTATTTATTATGGGAACAAAAAAAATCATTACAGCAATTCTAATAATTCAATTAAGTATTACCGGATTATTCGCTCAGTTTCCTTCGTCAGTAAAAGAGATAAAAAGTGAGCCGAATAAATCAGTATCAGTTACAGGAAATTTATCTCAAGGAATTGAAATGAGCGATTTGTCGTGGGCATCGACAAGTTCTAATGCTTGCTTTCCTGCCACACAGAATACAAAATTCAGAGGAAATCATGTTTTATACGGGACTGTAATTCCTCCATACTCCGAAATGACAATTACTGTAATCCCTGATGATAAAAATACGAATTTCAGTATTTACGGGTATCAGGTTGGAACTACAAATTTTTCTGTTGTTCCAAATCTGGCCTCTTGCGTTGCCTGTGAAGCAGAACATAAATGGGATTATCCAAAAGCCGGAAAAACTCAGGATCATACAAGAAGTATTTTTTTCAATTCAACAACCAATTCTTATAATATTTTTATTGGTGTTGCTGGTGCTGAAGGATTAAAGACAGGTGGGTATTCTTTAAAAATTGATCTTAAAACAAAAGTTGAAAATACTGAGGCACAAAAAGCATTGAAAATTTATACTGCAAAATCAGAAAAAGGAAAAATTCTTTCTTATAAAGGTGATTTAAAAGACGGGGTAAAAATAAATGATCTTTCATGGGCTTCAAAAAGCTCTGTTGCCTGTTTTCCTGCTACACAGAATTTAAAATTTACCGGAAATCATATTATTTATACAACCGAAATTCCTGCTCACTCAAAAATGGAAATCACTGTTGTTCCTGATAATGTTGATGCGAATATGAGTATTTATGCATATCAGGTTGGCCTTACAAATACAGCAATGGTCCCTGATTTAAGCTCATGTGTATCATGTGAAGCAGAACATAAATGGGACTATCCGAAAAAGGGCAAAACACAGGATCATACCCGCACCGTATATTTAAACGCACTTAACAATCCTTACAAAGTGGTAATCGGAGTAGCCGGAGCTGACGGATTAACTACAGGCTCTTTTACTTTAAAAATAAAAGTAGAGTAATTTTTCAGCTCTTTTTATATCCCTTATTTTTAAATTAATTGCTTAAATTTGTTCTGTTTTATATAGTTGCATGTTAATAAAAATATATTCACATTAGTGAAAAGCAACAAAAAAGCATTTAATAATATATGTATTTCTTTACTAAAATATTACTGCAATTATTTTTATTATTTGTGAGTGTAAATTGTTTATGCCAGAATATTTTAAAACATGGTGAATTATTAAAAGGTTCAGACAAATATTTAAGTTTTGACTGTACTGATTCTTGTGTTTTTACTTATAAACATTATACAATTGTTACAATAGATCATACAAAATCTTGTGGTGAAAAAATAATTTTTATCAATAATAATACGAAATCACGTACGATCCTTGATGTTAAAGCAAATTATAATGCACAGTATTTTTATGGATTATTCGGAGACAAGATTATTATTGATGCAGGGACAGGAACAATTAGAACTAATTATATTTACTGTATAAAAAACAAAGTAATAATTGATTCAATCGAAAATATCTATCATCGTTCTAAAATTATTAATGATAAATTATACTTTGAGACAATGATGGACAAGAAAAAAATAGAAGAATTAAAATTACCTGAGTGTAATTACCCTGTTGAGAATAGTGGATATTGGGAAGAAAGATATTATAATTTTAAAACACGGAAAATAATTGTAACCGGAAAATATGAATGCAAAGGAAAATTGCCAAACCGCTAACATCGCCTAACCATTATAGCTCAAAAACATTTTCCTTTTTCATCTGACCGTCTGCAAAAAGGCGAATAAAATATTTGCCTTTTGGCCAGTCAAATACACTAAATTTTACTGGATAAATATATTTGTCAGGTCCCAATAATTTGTTTTTATAGAAATGATGAATAATCTTACCATTGTTATCATACATCACAAGACTTGCTTCACAATTATTCCACAACTGGTATTCAACTTCTCCCACAAGAGTATCAGCAATTCCCGAAAACAACATAGAGGTATCTGTTTTATAAACAATTGAATACCATGCAAGATTTATGTCTATTTTTGCAAGTGTAGCAACAAATTTTTGCAATTTTCTTACTTTATCAACATTTTCATCTGTGCTGTTTATACAGTCAAGAGGCTTATTATCTGACAGAACCCAGACCGCACCCTGCATTGCATCATCAGGATAGTCGTTTTTATTAAGATATTCTGCAAGTTTTACCATATTATCATCAGCAAGATCACCTATCTTAAAAATCTCAGACTTTCTCGGAGAACTATTATGTGCCTGACAACAAAAACCATATCCGGAAATCACAATATTTTTTCCTGAAGCCAGAAAGAAAGAATTTTCTTTTACAATCAGGATGTCCTGAACCGTGCTGTCTTCAGATACGAGCCTTCTGCCCGGCTCAAAACAGAAAGTAGTGTCATATGAAGAAATATTCCTGACTTCAATTTCAACACAATTGCCCTGATGTCCGCCCAACCCAGTTACAATAGTTTTTATGAGATTTTTATCAATAGCATCTTTGAATGTGATTGATTTTTTTTCTGTCATATCAGCATTAAATGATAAAAGAGGAACTATACAAATCAGAAAAATGCGGGAAATTGATTTCATATGTCAGATATTACAAATATTTTAAATTGATTTACTGGCAAATGCCTGTATCAAATATTATAACGAAAATAATAATAAAACATTATATCAAAAAATAAATACCTGATTTATAAAAAAATTGAATTTACAATCCTTGTGAAATTTCAAATGTATTTGTCCTTCCCAAAAAGTCCATTCTATGACAGCCACAAAGGCATCACTCGTCCCTCGGGACATGCTCCAGCACATTGTTTCACCAGGAAATTCTTTGCGTTTCTTGGTGTCTTAGTGGCAAGAAAATATTTAAAATTAAAGTGTACAAATTTATCCCGTTTGCAGTATAAATGTCTCTATAGAATGAATTCAATGTATTTTTTGTTACATACTAATATTTATATAATTTGATTGTATTTTTACAGAATGTTACAGTCGAAAAACAAATATTTTTTTGCCCTGATTCTGTTGATGATTGTCACCATTTTTGTTTATTATCCGACATTCGAAAATGGGTTTACTAATCTTGACGATAACATGCAGGTGACAGAAAATCCTGATATCAGATCTCTTTCACTTGATAACATTATAACTATATTTTCGAGTAATTATGTCGGTATGTACCAACCTGTTACTACCCTGATTTTTGCAATTGAATATGCTGTTTTCGGATTAAATCCAATTGCCTATCATTCTGTTAGTTTACTGTTTCATTTACTAAATATTATTCTTGTTTTTTATTTTATATCAATATTATATAAGAATAAACAAACGGCAATTTTGGTATCAGCCCTTTTTGCCCTTCATCCTTTGTATGTTGAGGCGATCGGGTGGGTTTCTGCCCGTAGCACATTGACATACTCTTTTTTTTATTTATTATCCCTGATCTATTACTTGAAATATAAAAGTGATAGTTATAAAAAATGGTTTTACATACTTAGTCTTTTATTCTTTATTTTTTCTGTTATGGCCAAAGCGATGGCAATTACGCTTCCTGTAATTCTTTTTTTAATTGATTATTTCCAGAACAGAAAATTCAATTATAAATCGATACTTGAAAAGGCGCCCTATTTTCTTTTTGCAATAGTACTCGGGTTAATTGCTATCTTCATAAGGGAAAATGTCGGCGATTTAAACAGTTCAAATTACTATTTTGGATTTGGAGAAAGACTAATTATTTCATTCTACCAGATTGCATGGTATTTTATTATGGCATTTTTTCCGATAAGTCTATCGGCTTATTATCCTGACCCGCTCAATCTTAAATTTATTTATTATTTATCACCATTATTTATTATCGGGATTGCTTTTCTGATAGTTTATCTGAAAAAGATAAGGAAGCAATTGATTTTTGCATGTCTGTTTCTAATAATAAGCATGGGGATTGTTCTGAAAATATTCCTGTTTTTTGATCAGAATGTTACGGGCAGATATACTTATCTGGCATATATCGGTTTGTTTGTTTTATTCGTAAGCTTCTTACAAAAGATAAAATCATCAAAATTTTCAAAACTTATTACTGTAGTGCCCATTTTAATACTTCTTTCTTTTTTCATAATACAAACAAATACAAGGATAAGAATATATAAAAGTAGTTTTACTCTTTGGAATGATGTACTTACAAATTATCCCGAAAGTTATTTTGGTTATATCAATTTGGGTGATGCATATAAAAATGAAGGTAATTATGAAATAGCTCTGATATATGTAAACAAAGGACTTAAATATTATAAAGCCCCGAAAGCATATTTATTAAGAGGATATCTATATTCACACAACAATCAACTTCAGGAATCATTACAGGATTACAACCAGGCTATTCTTCTGAATCCGGTATACTATCAGGCATATTCCAACCGTGGTAATCTATATTTAAAGATGAACAATATTTCAGCCGCTTTCGATGACTTCAATATTGCTAGCGATATAAAACCTGATAATGCAGAATTATATTATAACAAAGCGATTGCCTTTGATTTTTCAAATAACCCTAAGAGCGCTATTGAAAACTACAGTCAATGCATAGAATTAAATCCATATTTTACTGATGCATATATAAATCGCTCTATTGATTATTTATTGTCAGAAAACTTTTCGATGGCAATGGCTGACATTAACACATCAATATCATTATTACCTCAGGAAGGAAAATTATATATGATCAGAGCAGAAATTTTTCAAAAATTAAAAGATCCCGACAAAGCATGTTCAGATTTTAAAACTGCATTTAAACTTGGTTTTTCTGAAGCTGAAAATGAAATTGAAAAATATTGTATGCGATAATTGCAAATATTCTATCCAATTGTAACTTGATTTTCAATCTTGCATGTTTATCAATTTATTTATTTGTTTGCTTGACATTTTGTGGTCTGCCAATTTTTGTGAGATAGATAAAAAAAAGGCTGTCAAATTTGACAGCCCCTTTTTTATTCTTGAATATTCCATATTTATTTAGAAATATTGATCTTTTGAGTTGAAATATTATTTTCAGTCTGAACCTGAATAATGTATGTTCCTGATGGAATTTCGCTTACATTTATCTGATTTGCATTAATAACCGAAGCAACAACCTGACCAAGCATATTTACTATTGTAATATTGGCAATTTCAGAAACATAAACTACATCATTAGCAGGATTTGGGTAAACAAAAATATCCTTTAATGAATTATAACTACTGATTCCTGTTGCATTATCAACTATAAGCCCAACAATAGGAGCAGTACCAGTAGTATACCAGCCCCATGTTCCAGCATTATTCAAATAAGCTGCGCCAGCGATACTCGCATCACCAATAAAATTACCATCAGCAAGAATTTTAATTGTATCATTGGCTGCGACATTAAGATTAAGTTGAACTGTAGCCGTTAAAATGGCAGGTGCAGTCACAGTATATGGAGTGGTTAATCCAAGCACTGCAAATTCAATAGCGCCAGTAGGAGTATAAGGAGCTGATTGAGCTACAACAGTACGCGCTCCAGTTACTAAATCCTGACTGTACAATATAGCTGTAACAGTTCCAGAACCATATGCTTCGTAAATACCTACAAAAATTGAATCAATTACATCGTCATTAAAAAAATGATAATTACAACCATATTCCATCCCTGTGGTTGCAACGATAGGTGCAGCAAAGCTATAAGTCGATAAATACATATTAAGAGCAGATGACCTTAAATACCAGGATACGTCAGTATCAAAATAAACTGAGTCACCTAAATTATTAGCAGGAACTTCGTCTGTTTCAGTTTGGGTAACATTCATTTTAAAGCCATATTGTTTAGCAGTTGTATTATCAATAGTACATGAATATACTAAAGTATCCTGTACACCAGATGCAAGTGAAGCTATTACATCAGTACCTGAAATACTGTTTACTGCATCATCAACATGTAAAGTAACATTTGTCTGAGCTGCACTTCCATTATTTATAACAACTGCATATAAATCTACTGTACCTGCTTGACTTAATGGAGTAACTTCATAATAATTCATTCCAAATTCAGCATTAGTACTTAGAACTTCGATTTCGTTTACATAAGCAACATAAGATTTCACTTCAATATCATCAATTGAAAGAAGGTTACCGTCAGTCATATTATTTCGGAAAGCAATATAAATGGTACTTCCGTTGAAAGTTCCGGGTAGTACATAACTATGGTTAGTCCATGAGTTGTTTTCGCCTGGAGTAGTAAAAATGGGAGATCCAACGAAGTCAGCAACTACAGGAGTAGCACCCGCAATAGTGTTTGTAACATAAACTTCATAGCTGTCGTTGTATGGGGAAGTATCTGATGCTTTACCCTTCCATTTAATCTCATATGTTCCGCTTGCAGGAATATCAACACCGGTTGTAATCATCCAATCATTAGAAGTTGCAGCAGTGTTATACCATGAAGTACTGGTAGCAGCTGGAGTGGTAAAACCAGTAAGTGAAACAACAGCCCAAGCATCTGTAATAAAAGATTGATAGGGTGTGTAAACAACATTACCATCAACGTCAAATAGTTGAAAATCTATAGGCATACCTGCATCAAAAGTTTCAAGATAGGGTACAGTTGCACGAGTATTATTTACCCCATTTAAAGCAGGCATGACTTTAGCGTCATGTGCAATACGAACAGATTGCTGGTTTTGAAGGAACTGTGCATTAACAGATCCAACCATGATTAATAATAAAATAAAAATGTTAAATTTTCTCATAATTATATTGGTTTTGGTTAAACAATCTGCAAATATCAACAATTAATAATAAACAAACAAAAAAAAATTAAAAAAATTAAATTAAAAAATCCGGTTATACAATAGTTTTATAATAATTTCTCCATTTCATTAATAATGCATTGAGATTTTCCGGCAATTCTGAGCTGAATTTCAGCTCCTTACTGCTTGACGGGTGAATAAAGGTAAGAGATTTTGCATGCAAAGCGTGGCCGGGAATCATCTCAAAACAATTATTAACAAATTGTTTATATTTTGTAAAAGTAGTTCCTTTCAAAACTCTATTCCCTCCATATCTTTCATCATTAAAAAGAGGATGACCTATATATTCAAAATGCACTCTTATCTGATGGGTACGTCCGGTTTCAAGCTTACATTCCACAAGTGTCACATAACCAAAATTTTCAATAACTTTATAATGAGTTACAGCGTGTTTTCCTGAATCTCCTTCAGGAAAAACAGCCATTTTCATACGATCTCTTATATCCCTGGCAATATTTCCTTCAATTGTCCCTTCATTTTCTTTGAAGTTTCCCCAAACTAATGCAATATACCTTCGATCAATAGTACGATTATAAAATTGTTTTGCCAGTTTATTCAAGGCAATTTCATTTTTTGCAATCACTAAAATTCCTGACGTATTTTTATCAATACGGTGTACAAGACCGGGTCTGGCTTCTCCACTAGAGAACAAGGGCAGATCCTTTAAATGGTACATTAGGGCATTAACCAGAGTTCCCGTGTAATTCCCATGTCCCGGATGAACAACCATGCCGGCTTCCTTGTTAACAACTATTATATCATCGTCCTCAAAAATAATATTAACAGGTATATTTTCAGGAATGAGTTCGACATCTCTTGGAGGATATGCCATTACAATACTGATTTCGTCATCAGGCTTAACCCTGTAATTCGATTTTACCGACTTACCATTTACAAGAATATTCCCTGCCAGCGCTGCTGACTGAATTTTGCTTCTGGAAGCATTTTCAATACGATTAAATAAAAATTTATCTATCCTCAACAAAGACTGCCCCTTGTCTGCTACAATATGAAAATGCTCATATAATTCCTGTTGTTCCTCCTGTTCTTCAATAAATTCCTGCATAATTTAGGGTATAATCACAACTTTTCGTGTGCAAGAAACTGAATTTTCATCTGAAATTCTCAGAAAATATATACCTGGTTCTATAGATGATATATCGATCATCTCTTTATATTTTTCTTTATATATCAATTTACCGGAACAGTCATAAAAATAAATCTCTGCTTTTTCTTTATTTTCGATATCAGTATTTATTGACAGAAATTCTTTTGCAGGATTTGGATATATATCTATGGCAACATCCTTTATATTGATATCTGGTTTGCCAATAAGGTAATTTTTTCTAAAAACCGGTCTTATCATAGGTGCTCCAGGGTGAGTTGAAGAATTCCAGGCTCCATCATCAGTAAGTGAATAAAAAACATTTTCCTGGGCATTTCTGTTAAGATCGAAACCTACATTCATCAATTCTATAGTATTCACTTTTTGCCAGCCAATGTAAAAAGTATCAGTAACAATAATTTGACGATCAATAGTATAATTATTAAATTGATTTAACCAACCATATTGAGCAATCTCCCCTATTTTCTGATAAATAGTATCTCCTGGTTTCCCATTATCATTATCCCAAACGGTCAAATGGAAATATTTCTGATAGCTTTCATTGGTATTATTAAAGAAAATTTGCAAAGCAACAAGTGTATCGGGCTGATATGTTTTGTACCTCACACAAAAGCGACCGTTATTTGTGTTGTTACCATAAACTCCTATCCCTGCTTCTGGAGTTCCATCGTCATATGCATAGTAGTTATAAAATTTCTGAAAATAACTCATAGTATCATTCGGATAAAATATCGGGCTGATATTGTTAGAATTATTGATATATGTTTTAATCTCAAACAATGCTGAATCAGCAGTATTTGATGGAAAAGGGGAAACCGGAAAAGACTTAAACAATAATAGTGTATCTAAAGGTTCATTATTCTCACTCCCAATACTTTCATCAATCAGTGTGACATTATTATAAACATCTATTAAATAATAATTAATGTCAATCAATCGGGTTGAAGAGAATAAATTTCTTGAAGTAGCATAAATACTGTTTATAAAGGGGATACTGTTTGCGGTAAAATGTTTCCATGGAACTGATTCATAGCCGGAAAGAAATGATGATTTACCTGAATTAATAAATATCATTCCAACATCATCAATTATAGTATCATTTTTTGTCCGTGCGGTATCCAGATAAATAAAATCAAGATGCCAGTAATCGCAGTTTGATTGCCAACTTGGTTTTAGCGGATCACCTAATGTTGCATAATTATAAAAACGGAACTGAAATCCCTTTTTAAAAAATAACGGATTTGTCAATGGGATCATAATCTGTTTAAAATCATGTGTACTTGACCCTGTCATGCTCCAAACATAGAACCAGGAAGTATCAGGCACAGTAAATTCAAGAACCAGACTGTCTTTAATATCAGGGTAATCTCCTGCAAGTCCACCAGGTTGATAATAAAAACTGAGGTAAAGGGAATCCCCGACAGTAACACCACTAAGATCAATAGGTTTTGAAGTCAAATAATCTGCATTAAATGTGCTTGTTGAAGCATTCTGATATAATAATCCATCAAATCCAATTACATCTAAGGTTGCCACATTGAAATTTGGAGGTAAATCAGGATAAGTATTGTTTATAAAAGCGTCTTTATCAATCCATTTCATTGAATCAGGAAAAACACCACCGTTAGTAAAATCATCAAAAAATGGTAAGTCTAAAGTATCTGAGTTACGGGACTTTAATAATGATTCAGGGTGTAATAACAAGTGTTTTCTTATTGAACTGTTTTCCTGAAGCCCAACAACGACCAGTTGGGCATTGGTTAGATTAAGTAATAAATAAAAAATACTCAAAAAGATTAGCTTCATCCTAATTTTGTTCGGAAATTGTTTCATTTTCAGATTCATTATTTGATTCAGATATTTTTGATTTGTCAAGTGTCAACCAAACATCTATAAAACCACCAGCATGTATCTCATTTTCAGACGAAGGCATAGGACTTTGTTTATAAATAACTGCATTTATTGAGTCTTCTGGAGTTATAACGCTTTCATCTGTAACTTGAGCTCCAATGCTTAACGCAAGACTAGTCAGTTCAATTTCTGCCTGAGACACTGTCATTCCAATGATTCTCGGAATCAGGACTTTTTCACTGCTACTTCCTCTGCCAACAACCAATGTAATTAAAGATCCTTTTTCAATCATTGTTCCAGGCTTAATCTCATGATTTTTATATTTTTGCTTAATTATTGTAGGAAATTGACTAGGTACAAATTCTGCTTTAATTTCTAACCCATATGTCTCTGCTAAAGCACCGGCAGCACGTAGTTCAAGATCAATAAAATTCGGAACAGCAATACTTTGAGGTAAAAATGAATTAATCGTCAGATAAATTTTTCTGTTTTTCTTTACTTTCTGATCAGGTACAGGAACTTGATTTATAACAGTTCCTCTGTCAACGTCCTCGCTAAATACAGAATCAATGACCTCAAACTGTAACGATTTCTCATCAGTAATTGCAGCAACTTCCTCAATAGTCAAACCGGTAAAATCAGGAACTGAAATTCCCTCTCCGTGATTTGTATAAAAACCCAATAATATAAAAGTAAGCCATGTTAATACTATTGTTATTAATATCATCAATCCCAGATTAATAAAAAAGACTTTGCTTTTTAGAAATTTAAAGATTGATTTTTTTTCTTCTTTTTCCATAATAGGAGGACATCTCAAAAGTTTAAAAACGATGAAACAAAAATAAAATTATATAGCGAGATATAAAAAGTTATCTTTAAATAAGTATAAGTATTTTTATTAATATTTTTATAAACGATTTAGTATATATTTTACGATGAAACTCATTCGACAATATTTTCCACATATATCTGAAGAACAAATTTATAAACTCAAATCATTTCATAAATATTCTTCAGAATGGAACAATAAAATTAACCTGATCAGCCGTAAGGATATAGATTTTTTTGAAGAAAGACATCTTTTACATTCATTATCGGTAGCCGGGATTTTTAATTTCACTGCAAAAACATCAATTATTGATGTAGGAACCGGAGGAGGTTTTCCGGGGATTCCTCTCGCCATTTTTTTTCCTGAAGTTGAATTTACATTAGTTGATTCAATCAGAAAAAAAATAATAGCAGTTGATGATATTATCAATAAACTGAATCTGATCAATTGCAAAACTCTTAATTGCAGGATAGAACAGATAAATAAAAAATATGATTTTGTAATAGCCAGAGCAGTAACTTCTTTCCCTGCTTTCTTTACTCTTACAAAAAATCTGATTGCAAAAAATTCGAAGAATCAGTTTTCCAATGGTATTATTTATTTGAAAGGCGGGGATTTTAATGAAGAAATAGAATCTTTTAAAAATATTGTTGTATTTGATCTGGACAAAACCTATAAAACTGATTTTTTCTCAACAAAAAAAATCATTTATTTACCGTTTAATAATTAAAATATCAGCGAAATTAATAGTTTGCCCCTAAGTCAATAACAATCTGACAATTTGATTTTCAATATTGTGGCAGACATTGATTTTCGAAAACAGATATTGTAAAAAAACTCTAAATAACCTGCCACTTCTATAACTAAATAAAAAAAATAAAAAATTTAGCAAATAAATATTTGCTTTTTCAAAAAAACAGTGTATTTTTGCAGTCCGATTTTTTGATTGTTATAGATTAATATTGAAATAAAATGAAACGAACATTTCAACCCTCCAGAAGAAAGCGAAACAATAAACATGGGTTTCGTTTAAGAATGTCAACTGCCAACGGAAGAAAAGTATTAGCATCAAGAAGAGCTAAATGCAGAAAAAAACTATCAGTATCTGATGAAAAATTGAACAAATAGAAAGAAAAACATAAAAAAAACCCGGCTTGACCGGGTTTTTTTATGCTTGTTTTTTCCGTTCTTAATAAGCAAAATCAATAACCCGAATTTGATTAGCAACGACAGTTGTTACTTGATCACCTACTGTAAAGATTTCTCTTTCAGTTTTTGTTGCAGGATAAATATCCATTGTAATTTGATCATATGTAAAATCAACTGCTTTTATAGTAACATTTACATCAGTTCCTCTTGCAGGTATTGTAATTGTATAATCACCAGTTGCATTAACTGAACCTTCATAAGTAAGGTCCTGATATGTATAACCTGCAGCAGGAGCATCAACTAAATCAACACTGTTTATCACTGCAATAATTTTTGTTCCTGAAGGAGCAAATTCCGGATTATACTTATACCATCCACTTGAAGTTGTATCATTTGCCAAATTCAAATCTGCCCATACTTTTCCTTTAATTGTTGCTGTAGGAAGAGTTAAATCTAAAACTTCTTCCTCTTTCTTACAACCACTAAAAGTGATCATTAAAGCTAAACTTGCTATCGTTATTAAAACTAATATTTTTTTCATCTCGTTTATATTTTATAAGTTAATAATTAATTATTTTTATTTTTAAAAATGAAACATTAAATAAATTGCACCAAAAGCATTATCAGTATCAACTCCCCATGCTTTACCACCACCTGCTTTAACAGTTTCTTCGCTTATTGCGGAATTATTTGCATCAAAAAATTCTTCTGTTACAGTGCCGTCACCTGTTTTAGTAAAAGCAAATCCCCAGCCGAATTCACCACCAACAGAAATTTTTGGAGCGAAGAAATACTCAACACCCATAAAGCCACCAAGACCAAAACCTAAACCAGTACCTTGTTTTTGCTCGATAACTCTACCCATGGCTCCTACATTTGTACCGAAATTAGTATAGTTTGGATTGGTAATTTCAGCAGAATAAGCATTTCCGTAGTCGTAAGTTGTTTTTCCAGATGTTGCCAATACAGAAAATTCTCCACCAAAGAATCCCTGAACACGTCCATGACCTCTGCGAATTTCATAACCCAAACCCAAATTGTAGTTTGAAGCAGAAACTTTTTCAATATCCTCAACTTTATTTCTTGCATCCCATGGCAAAGTGTCTCTTGAAACATACTCAAGATCTGTGATAGTACCAGTCCCAATTCTTAATCTTACTCGGACTGCAGAAGTCTCTGTTAAAAAATACTTGAAATAGATAGCATTATTGCCATCAACGAAATTAAATGAAGTGGCATTGTTGGCTGTTCCGTTAAATGTATTTCCGAAATAGCTGATGATAGGAATCCCATTTATACCCAAAGCAATATCTCCTGTTTCAGGTAAAATATTTATCCCTCTCTTAGACACAAACTCGTCGCCTCCTTCTTCCTGAGCCTGCGCATAAGCAAAAAGCCCAAGTGCGATAAAAATTATTGTCAATTTTTTCATACTCTATTAAGTTTTAAATGAATTAATAATGCAAATGTAAAAACTTTTTTAATAAATCATTAAAAAAAATAATAAAAATCACCGATAGTTTTCAACAAACATATCTTATCTGGCTGTTTTCATGTGTCTTAATTCACCTTATAAATCTTAAAATATTTTTTTTCCATGACTAATTTTAATTCAAACTCAAACAATTCAGAGTAATAATTATAATTTTTATTAGAGTAATCCAAATCAGCTATATTAAAAGCAATAAGTTTTGAATTAAACTTATCTATAATAAAATATATAGTCTGTGACGAAAGCTTATTTTCTATTTTTTCATTCAAATATATTTCACTCCCAATGTATTCATCCTTTTGCATCCAGTCAACCGGAAACGGATTTCTTGATTTGACAAGAGGATAAACAACTGCATTATTTGGAATCATAACAAAATGATCTTTAATATTATCAATTGAACTTAATATTTCATTTAACTCTTTAAAATACTCATATGTGTTTGTATTTGTACGAATTGAACCGAAACCTGAAAATACATCTCCCAGGTTATATTTTAATTCCTCTGATGAAAGATCACGATAATTTATATTACGCTGGCCATATACTGATACCCCAAAAACAATCAATGACAATACCGGAAATAAATATCCAAGCCGGTAAATTTTTAAGCGTTCATAAACAACAATAAAAATTAATGATACAAGAACTCCCGTCATGAATACAGGGGAATTATCCCCTAAAGAAATTGAACTTATCCAACTTATTATTAAAACACTAATTATTAAAATGTTTTTATCTCGTGATTTTTTTTCAATTAATATATAAATTGCAATCAGCGACCAGAATATTTCAAATGGATACCACAACAAATTATTCAGATCAGTAAAAAATATTGATATGCAGTAAACTGAAGTTGTAACACCAAAAAAAGCTATAAAATAATTTTTGACTTTGGAAGTCATACTTTTTTTTATAATCAACAGATATACTAAATATACTATTAGCAAACAATTCACAGGCAACAAATAAGAAGATATAAAGGATTTTCCGTAGGCAATTATTCCTGTTTGCAACAACTCAGACCTTCCTGTCATTTGAGAAATAAAAAATTCTAATGCATTATTTTTCAGTAGAACAAATAAATAAATCACATAGGGTGTCGAACCTAATAAAATTGTTATAAG
>JBDRPR010000604.1:0-2979 GCA_043826845.1 Bacteroidota bacterium | reverse complement strand
TAACTTTACACAGCCTTTATGGTCAACATTAACCTTTGAGTTTTCGACAAACATCGGAGGCAATAACTTTGCACAATTATCAATGTGTTCTAATACTCCTATCCATTTGCCACAAACAAGTATTTTAGCATTACGCTTTACTTGTCTGGTAACCTTATGAACATTTGTATCAACAGCAATCCCTTTAGGCTGTGAGATGGGCTTGAACCTGTTGATCAGCATTATTATTTTACTTCGTAGTTTCATATCTTATATTTCTTATTTAATGCTGATTCTATATTGATTTCTCTTTCTCCTATCCACCAGCTTCTGCATATATCATTTATTGTTTTTTTTGTTTTTTTAAGTTGTTCGATTTCTTTAATATCTCCGCCTAACAACGTGTTTAAATCAAATTCAAGTTGTTGCACTCGATTTTCAAGTTTCTTAATATTTTCTATAATTACTCTTTTTTTCATATTATGTTGTGGTTAAATTTCTGCTTTACTTTTCTTTTAATGTACCGGTTTGACTTGCCACGCTTTTGCAATGATTCAACATACTTCTTAATTTCACCGTCCATTTGCTTGAAGCCTTCTTGACCTCGAACAATCTTTATGCCTGTGCCTTCCATAAGCTTATTGAAATAATCAACATCAACAGGCTCGTTATTATGAAAATTTTTCAATGCTGCTTTTTGTATGTCGGTTAATTCCATTAGTTGTTTATTTGTTGATTAGTTTTTGCCACCATGTTGATAATTGATATTTTGATTATCTGCTCGAAAGCAAGGAATATCTGTCTTCTGATATAATCT
The DNA here is from genome assembly GCA_043826845.1 of Bacteroidota bacterium. Lineage (GTDB taxonomy): Bacteria > Bacteroidota > Bacteroidia > Bacteroidales > CAYTAU01 > JBDRPR01. The sequence goes on along the minus strand of JBDRPR010000604.1, from coordinate 2,183 downwards.
GTATTATCCTTTAAAGCCTTTTCGACAAAGTGAGTAGGTTTTATTCCTTCCCTGTGTATCTTTTTCTGAACCGCCCAAGCCATGTTGCTGATTGCTTTGTTGCCGGTTGCCAGATTTTTAGTTTTAACCCATGAAATTAAAGCAGAAATAGGAACGTGTTTTCCTCCAGCCTTTCTTCCACGCTCAACAAACTGTCCGTAATACAGGGACTTTCCAATAATCTTAATGCTATCTGTGAAGTTTCTAACCTCAACTTTGATTGAATCAAACAGATCTTTTGTTGCTATTTTTTTAGAATACAATAGATTTACCTTCAAATCATTCTGAAGCTTCGCAGCAATGGCGTTCAATATTTCGTTGTTAGCAATCATTTAATTTTGTTCTATCAATACCAATTTTAATAAAAGCGTTTTTCATTGCCTCTGTTATATGAATATTAAGTTTTACATCCAATGCAGGAAATTCCCAAACACGAGCATCGAGCAAATCATTAAAATTTTCATTTAATTGAAAAACATAATCCAAACTATCAATCTTTTCATTAAACCCAAGTGCTTTAAAAGTAGCATTCAAATAAGTTCCTGTTAAATTTAAAGCCAACATTACTGCTTTTTGTTTTAACTCTACTGGTTTAAGTTGTTCTATTTTCCCTTCTAATGCTGAATTTTTAGCATATAATTCGTTAATTGTTCTTTTTAACTTTTCGATTTCTTCAATTTCAATTTCTATTTTCATTGTCGTTTATTTATCGTTTAACAATCATTTACTAAAAAATTAGTTTTAAGTTCGACCCATTGCAATACTTCACTCCCGATTTTGCCATAATCATAATCGAAATTTAAGTCGCTTATAGCAATATCAGGCGTATTGTCTGCTATTAAATTAGTTATAAAGCTGTCTATTTCGGTTTGCAGTTCCTCAAATCCAGTAGCCAGTCTGCTTTCTTTATCTGCCAAATCAGCATCAAACTTTCTGAATAAATAAATAACTATTTGATAGTTCTTTTGTTTATAACCTTTCGTGTAAGGCTTTCCGGTCAATGATGGATATAGCAATAAGAATAAATCATATTCCTGTGTATCGGATTCATTAATATCTGCCAGCGTGCCAAACATGAAACTTTCAACCCCCGCTACTGCGAGGGCTGCTGTTTTGATTGCTAATTTTAATCCTGTTAATTTCATTTACTATTTTTTCAGATTCTATTTTAAACTCTATTAAATGCTGTTTCAATCCGACCGGAAACGTGCAATTACATTCATAATTTAGAACATAATTAATCATTTCAAGCCTTCCGGCGTGCTTGCTCTTTTTGCAAATCTCGGATGTGTTTTGCATGATTGTTAGCTTTTTTTCTAAAACCTACTAATCGGGTTGTTGATTTCTTCGCCTGCAATCTCAATTTGATGAGGTTTGAATATATATCAACTGACTTCTCAAACAACTTCATTATCCGGTCAAGTTCTACCGCTTCGTTCTGTTCATTGAAGACAGGAATTTTAATTACCGGAGGTTTCGGCATCGGTTTTTGTGTGTCAGAATCCAGTTCGCTGTTTATTGCTTCAGCCTGTTCTACATAATCGCACTCAATGGCATAACGCTCAATGGTACTATCCGCCAGTCCCCAACTCTGCACTTCTTTGTCTGCTTTGATTTGGTCAAGTGTTAGCTTCTGATCAACCAACTTTTGAAAATATACGATACGTTCTTTTTTTGATGTTGTTTTCATGTGTTTTTTTTGCAAATATACAAAGTTAAAATTAAATTACAAGTAAATGTTAATATTTATTTCATTAGTCATAATATAACTATTTATTTTTGTTTTACCAGTGATTTCCGAGACAAATAGTCATAATATTAATAATGTCCATGAGTTGTTGATATAGCAATTTTGCCTGAAGGCTTGTTTGCTTTGACTAAAAACACATATCGAATCCCATCAATAGCATGATTAAAGTCATCAATAGGTACGTTAATAGATTTTCCGTTCTTATCTGTTGCCCATCTGTAATTCCTTAACTCTTTAATAATGTTGATACTTCGTTTAGTTACCTTTAAATTAACGCTTTGCATTGTACTGATACCTGAATTAATACTATCCTTTCCTTTTACAGTTGCTCCAATTCTTATACGCATTCTATGTATTTCCTCGATGCTTTTAGGTTCTGCACTATCTGCTATTA
>JBDRPR010000603.1:0-3988 GCA_043826845.1 Bacteroidota bacterium | reverse complement strand
ATAAGATTCTTCTTTTTTTTGCTTGTTTAGTAACACTAAATTAAGAAGAATCTTTTTTATATCAAATTGAACAACAAATATTTATGAACAATTTGGCTGTTAATAACTTGACGTTTTCTTAGGTCGAACTCACGTTACTATTAGCTTTTTCCGGCTATGCAAAGAGGCATCAAAAAGTGCAATCGCACCGATGACGATTTTCTTCCGTCATTCAATCTTAACTTTGAAATAAAAAAATGACTGATCTTTACCTCGATCTTGAATGGTTTTTTACACAGGAACTCTTTCTGATGGGTTATGCTTACTCCATCACAAACCACGGGCAACTTTATGACGAAAACCTCACCATAAACAACATTATTCAAATTCTTGAACCAGTTGACGGCTATATTTTTTTCTATGGACCGGATATAGGAATGCTTGAAAAAAACACCGGCCTTGATATCCGGAATAATTTCCTCTGCGTAAATCTTTTAAAAGTCTTCCGACAAATTATGCCCGGAATGGATTCTTACCGCCTTTCATCATTTGAAGAAATGTTTGATATTAAACGTACCCAACGCCAGTACAAAACCAATATCTTCAAACTTATTGAAGACTGGCGCAATCCTTATAAGAAAAATAATGTCCTTAAATATAACCAGGAAGATGTGGTTAATCTGGTTCGTTTAAAAAAAGAGGTTTTTGGTCTTTATGGGATAGGGGAAGGGTATTTGGAGGGGGTTATATGGTAATATTCTTAATATTTTCATCTATTCATCCTCCTATTAATACACATAAACTGTACCCACTGACAAATTAAAATCCTCATAAGTTAAAACTGCTACGAATCACCCTTAGAAGAAAATAGATTTAAAATAATTATCTGTATTCTAGTAATCACTTATTTACAATCAGTTTATTTAAATATATTCTTCCTCCTTTATCAGTCAGTTTTATTACGTAGAAACCATTACTTAAATTACTACAATCAAAAGTATTTTTTATTGATTCATCCTTGAAAACAACATCTCCCAAGCTGTTTATTACTTCAATATTATATTTCTCATTCAATGGAAAATCAATAGAAAAATAACTGGTTGCCGGATTAGGATATATTTTAACTTCGCTGATTATGCTTTCTTCGATGCCGACTTGTTCATCGTCATTATAAAATATTGCACTTCCACCACCAACAACCCATCCATGCGATGAATCGGAAAAATCTATACCACCGAGAATATGATCTAACTGTTTTGTCCAACTTACACCGCCATTCTCTGTTTTAAACAATCCCTCATCATCTGCAAAAAATCCAACATTTACATCAAAAAAGAATAGTTCCGGTGCCTCACCATTTACAGGAGCTGTTAATGCTTGCCATGTTTCTCCAGCATCCTGTGTCTTATATAAAATATTGCCTTCCCCACTACAGTAACCAATAGTTGATGAAGGAAAAGCAAATGAATATAAATAACCTCCACTTGTATATATTTTTTCATTCCATGTCAATCCGCCATCGGTTGTTTTTAAAATAAGTCCATTTCCACCCGAAATAAATCCTATATTCTGGTCAATAAAATATACATCATAGAACTCTTCATTGTAACCTGGTGAAATACTATTCCAAGTACTTCCTCCATCTGTTGTTTTGAGAAAGACTCCATCATAGGAAGTGTCATATCCTACAGAATATGCAATACTATTATTCAATATAAAAACACTTGTTAAGTCCTTAACAGATGCAGGTAAAGTCACCTGTGTCCATGTTAGTCCACCATCTGAAGTCTTTATCAGCGAATAAGAACCACAAGCCAAACCATTAGTCTGATCGATAAAGAATATATCATAAAGAGGATCTACATTTGAGAACTGTTTTGTCCAATTGAAACCACTATTAATTGTTGCATAAATGTTTCCATGTGAAGAGCAGGTATAACCAATTTGATTTGATGGAAATGATACAGCGTACATTATGCCATTATAAAAACCATCAAAGCATTGGATAACTGAAGGTAAGGTAAGATCCATTAGATATAATTTTCCATACTCACCAATTATAGATATATCAGTTGATGGCAAAACCGTAAAATTGTTGATGTCTTGTATTGTATCAGTTATTAAACTCCAATTATTTCCAGTATCGATTGATGAATAAATCTGATGATTTGAAACACCTATTGCATTATTTAAATTCAGAAATACAGTTTTTAAAGAATAGAATGGTAAGGATAATTGGCTCCAAATATTTCCGTCATCATAACTCTTATAAATATTACTTCCATCACATAGAAAAACTGTGTCATTTGCAAAGTAACAAATTTGGCCACTAATAAAATTGCCTATGCTGTCAGCAACCCATGTATTTCCATTGTCAACTGATTTTAGCAAATTACCATCTTTTAAGCAACAATAAACCTTGTTATTGTTTGTGGCTATATTTAGTGGGCGAAAATCCCATCCAAAAACGGAATTATTAACTTTATGATAAACATAATTCCAGGTTATTCCTCCGTCATTAGTTTTAAGAATAAAAGCAGTTGAAAATAAAAGAGAACTTCCATATGACTCTCTACCACCTATGATAATACCTTCATTAGAACTAATAAAATTTACTTCTCTAAAGATTTCATTATAATTTGTATTTTGAACTGACCATGAAAGTCCTTGGTCAGTAGAAATCAATATTACACCCCTACATATTGAAGTATCCTGATCCTGACTGTACCCGTCATTTCCAACTGCAATAAATAAATTACTTGAATAACAGTCAATTGAAACCAAATCGGCTACAGTTGACACAGTAACAGATACCCAATCAGTTCCACCATTTGTAGATCTTAAAACTGTTCCCTTATCTCCAACAGATATCCCAACATTGTTATCTATAAAATCAACATCATTCAAATGACAAGCCGTTGGCAAAGGATTTTGAAGCGTCCATTGTGCATTAACAACTGAAATAAAAAAATAAAGTACAAAAAAAATTGATGTTGCTTTCATAATGTTTTTTTATATAAAAATAGAAAAACTATCGTAACGAACATGTGTTCTACAACATTTTATCCTTTGACAATTATATTCTATTGTCACCCTCTTTTAACTTGATATCCGGAACAATTTCCGCTGCGTAAATCTTTTAAAAGTCTTCAGACAAATAATGCCCGGAATGGAATCTTACCGCCTGTCATCATTTGAAGAAATGTTTGATATTAACCGTACCCAACGCCAGTACAAAACCAATATCTTCAAACTTATGGAAGACTGGCGCAATCCTTATAAGAAAAATAATGTCCTTAAATATAACCAAGAGGATGTGGTTAATCTGGTCCGTTTAAAAAAAGAGGTTTTTGGGCTTTATGGGATTGGAGAGGGTTATTTGGAGGGGGTTAGGTGGTGATTAAAATCAAATAAAATTCATATTTTAGCTGAAATTATAATAAACTTTCAAACAATTGAAATGAAAAATAATGGATATATATTTTTACAAAATAGTGAGGAAAAAATATTCACTCAGCTTTTTTTAGATAACAACGAAATTTTCTTTGAAATTCCCGGTAGTATATCTGATCAAAATAAATATGATATTATTCTTGGTAATTTTCAAGATATTGGTGATGTCACACTAATTAATTGCTTTGATTCCGGTGGTTTTATGAGTTCTGAATTTTCATATAAAAGAGTTCATGCTTCAAAATTACTAACGAATATTCATATCTATAATAACAGTGACTTGATTTTCAATAAATTTCATATAGAATTTCCATCTATATATTACTGGATTAATGCAAAACTTATTGAAAATAAATTAATGACATCTGGGTCTTTAAAATTAATAAAACCAGATGATTTTGACATTGAAATCTCAGATGACTTGACAATATCATTTTGTTATAATCACTATTTCAAATGCACTATTGATAAAATAACCATACAACCTTCTGTTTATTTATCAGTTGCATCAAAAAAACATTTTAATTTAAATGAAATTGATATTATTATTAATCAT
>JBDRPR010000602.1:0-5312 GCA_043826845.1 Bacteroidota bacterium | reverse complement strand
ATTTTAGGGCAAGAAGCATTTAAAAAGTACTTAAGAGTACTTGTTTCTTTATTTACGGCTATTTTGAACTCAATAAAATCAAAAATAAGCAGTTTTAACGTACTGGTTTTTCCCGAAAAAATTACTGTATTAAATTTTTATCTCCCCGCAAATTGCATTACTTTTAGTCAAAATTTGAAATTATGCGGAGGTTATTGGACGGACTGCCGTTACCATGCATAAAAAAACTAATACATGAACCCTATGAAAACATTATTGATTTTTATTTCAGTTACATTGCTTTTATTATTAGCAATAAATGGAAACAGTCAGGAACATGGATGTACAACATTTTCATTGACTGAAAACCAAAGAGATATTTTTGGTCGTAATCTGGATACCGAAGCAGAATTCGGATATGTTTTTATTAATAAAAGGAATATGAGTAAAGTTGCATATTTCGATTCAACAAGTATTGAATCCAAAGCAATTTGGACATCGAAATATGGCAGCATAACTTTTAACCAGATTAGCTGCGATATACCACATGGTGGAATAAATGAAAAAGGATTGGTTGTCGAACACATGTTCTATGGGAATTCAAATTACCCACCGATTGATGGAAGACCTGCAGTCATCTCGCATCAATGGGTACAATATGCATTGGATAACTGCCAATCAGTTTCTGAAGTGTTGGATTTGGATACAATCATAAGAATATCTGATGCGGAATATAAGTTCCCAATCCATTTTCATTTGATGGACAGTACTGGTGACAGGGCAATAATTGAATTTATTTCCAATACCTATACAGTATACACAGGTGCAAATTATACTGCTTGTGCGTTGGCAAACAGTTCATATAATTATTCCCTGAATTATCTATCTAATTATATCGGATGGGGTGGATCAAATCCAATACCTGTTAATGTAAGCACTTCAGAAGACAGATTTGTAAAAGCAGCAGATATGGTTATGCAATATCCTGGTTCAGGAACTGTGCCCTTGATAGAATATAGTTTTTCTGTTTTGGATTCGGTATGGGAAAACACCAAATGGCAACTGATTTACGATCTGGACAGCCTTTGTATTCATTACAGGTTGTTATCTGATCTAACTATCAGAACAATTTATTTAAGTAATTTTGACTTTGATTGTGCTACAGGCACTGAAATGTTAGAAATTGGTGATGATCCTAATAATATCTCCAACTGGTTGAATTATTCGACTATGCTCAATACCAATTTAATTAATACAAGTTGTAGCTTAAGTGGATTCGTTAATACCATACTTGGAAATGAAGCGGATGATATTGCAGTTTACCCCGAAACATCTTCATGTATTACAACCTCAATTAATGAAAATTTAATTGGAAATGAACCTGTTATATACCCAAATCCTACAACTGGATTGATCATTATTAAACTTGATAATACAAAAAAGATAGAAATTATTAACCAACAAGGACAAGTTGTTTTCATAGGTAATGATAATGAAAATGTTGATATTAGTGGAAAACCTAATGGCATATACTTTATAAAAATCACTACATATGACAGAATATTTTTATCGAAGATTATTAAACAATGAATTACGCATGGTAACAAAGGCTAAAATCAAGCGGGCAGAAAGTGCTAATTTGCAGGGCATTGCAACTAATAAACTTTATCGTTGGTTGACAGTGAAGTGCTCCGAAATGCCCGCCAGCTTTTAGCCTCAGCCGTTATATGGCATAATGAGAATCTGAAACAAAAGAGGTGCTATGCACCACATTTGTTTTATTGACTGATAGACAATTGTTTTAATTTGATTTAAAAATATTTATTAACTTTAAAAATTATTTCTTATGAAAACTAGATTTGTACTTATATTTATGCTGGTATTGATGCTGATGTGGCATAAATACGCTTTGTCTCAATCAATTGTAAATAAAGAATGGGAAATTGGGTTTGGAATACCTGATACTATTGACATTGCTGCCACTACAATTGATAATTACGGGAGAATATATACCGCAGGAAACACAATTGTTCCCGGTCAAAATGCAAATATTCTTACTACCCGTTATGATGAAGACGGAAATATTGTCTGGCAGCAAACATACAATTATTCAGGAGGAAGTAAAGATTATGGAACTTGTATCACCTCAGATAATAACGGTTTTATTTATGTTGCCGGTGCAAGTTATATAAATCTTAGCCATTTAACAGATTTTGCAATTTTAAAATATGACACTACAGGTAATCTTATCTGGAGTACTAATTACAACGGTGGAAATTATAAGATTGATATACCATCCTCTATAGCCGTTGATAATTCAGGAAATATTTACGTTACGGGAGCAAGTGCAGGATATTTGACTAATGAAGATTACCTGACCATTAAACTGGACAATAATGGTAATGTCGTGTGGAATAAATCTTATGATTATGCGGGATTCAATGATCGCCCGATTGGTATTGTATTAGATGATCAGGATGATATTATTGTAACCGGGTATAGCGAATTATCAACAAACAGTTCAGAAATTGCAACCATTAAATATGATAATTTGAATGGAAGCCAACTTTTTGTTTACAGATATCCACAAATTGCAAACGGGATTAACAGACCTGAATCAATAAAGAAAGATAACCTGAACAATATTATAGTTTCAGGATTTGAAAAGCATCCTGCTGAAGGATATAATATCAAAACAATTAAGTTTGACAATAACCTTAATGTAATCTGGTCAAAAACACATGATGAAACAGGTAATAATGACAAAGCATATTCATTGGATATTGATAATCAGAATAATATTATAGTATGCGGCTATGCATCAAACCAGAATAGTACCAAAGATATTATCACAATAAAATATGACAGTAACGGAAATGAATTGTGGAATCAAAAAAGAACCACCGTTGACCAGCTTGGAAATGGTGAAGCAAAGAAAATCAAATTTGATAGTTCTGGTAATTCAATCCTGCTTTGTTCAAAAACTGAAAATAATACTGATAATATTTTAACAATAAAATATGACTCATTAGGTAACAAATTATGGGAGAAAGAATTGGATGTAACCAATAATGATGTAATAACAGATTTAGTAGTAGATCAAACAGGAGATGTTTATTTATCTACAAAACAGGATAACAATTACAATTCCATAAAATACAGCAGCTTTGATAAACCAATGGATCCATTTCTTGACAGCCTCGGGAACCCTCTATACATTAAAGGTGAGATCATTGTCAGGTTCGATTCGTCCGTTGTAAAAAAGCAGGCAGTAGATAAAATTGATCTGCAATATGGTAACTTAAATACATTTTTAGAAGACACTGCAATTCTGGCAATGAAAACTGTTTTACCTTCTGATATTGTTGATAAAATGGTTTTGATCAAGATATTCCACCGAATGACTACTTCAGACAGCATTTCAATATCAAGAAGGGGAGATATAGTTAAAGTACCATCTTTTTGGTCAACATTTCGTCTAATAATTGTACGTGAAGGAAAAGAAATTGAATATGCAAATCAACTTAACTATCTGTATCCTATTGTTCTATATACAGATTTAAACCTCGTTGGCGATTTTTGTGATGTTCCAAATGATATTTTTATGCAACAAAGTTATTTAGAGCAATTATCCCTAATGCCTCCTTTATATTATACAGGCCCTGTTAATCATATAAATATGGCAAACCATGGTTATATGACAGATGACGCATGGGACTTTTCTGTTGGTGATCCTCAAATAAAAGTTGGTGTTTTTGATTCTGGTATAAGATATTCACACAAAGATTTTGGAGCCTCAGGAACTTTTAGTAATTCAAAGATAGAGGATGGCTGGAACTATGTATCAAATGTTCATCCAAGCTCTATGGCAAATCCCGACGATATTGGTCATGGAACAAAATGTGCCGGAATAATTGGTGCACTTAGAAACAATTCAAGTCTTATTGCTGGAATTGCAGGAGGGGATGTGCAAAATTCGAATACAGGAGTTGCGTTATATGATTTAAAAATTGGATCAAATTCATCTGGAGCAATACTGTCTTATGTTATTGATGCAATTTATGAAGGTACTTCTTTCTTTTCATTGGATATTTTTAATATGTCAATTGGTTATAGTGAAGTTTCATATCCATTTACTGAGATTAAATCGCTAAGAGAACAAATAAAGTTTGCGTTTAATAATGATATATGTGTTGTCACTGCAAGGGGAACATATATAGGACAATATAGTAATATTACAGACAATTTATTTCCTGCAAGTTTTAGTGATAATTTAGTTATTGCAGTTGGGGCAAGTAATTCAAATGGTAATTGGAATAACGGAGAAGATGGTTATGTCTCAATGTATGGGGGAGATGGAGCTATTGATATAGTTGCGCCCGGTGTATTATCTTTAGTTAAAACATTAGATAAGGATACAGATACAGATGTATCTAATTTTAACGGAACATCAGCTAGCACACCACATGTTGCTGGTTTAATAGGTCTTATATTGAGTGATTTTGACATAGGAAAACCTCAAGATGAACATTTAACACAAGAAGATGTTGAATATTTATTACAATATACTGCACTGGTTAAAAACACACCTGTTCCTGATCCTAAAACAGGATATGGTATGATTGATGCTACTCAAGCTATGTTACATATACAACCTGACAATTATACAATTTTGCATCCAAATTTATCAAATTATCAAACCTCTATTAACAGTATGGATCAAAATATTAATTTGTATTATAACTATACAAATAATATAGGAGAAAATATTGCTGCTGGAAATTATCTCGCTGACATATATCAGGTTACTGCAAATGGGACAAATTCAAATTTAGGCTTTTTATCCAATAATTACAATGTTATTGATGCCTGGCCATTACTCAGCTCTTCAATTGGTTTTAGATATTATACTACTTTCAATGAATTAAGTGATTATGATAATCATATACACGTAGATAACTCTGACTTACAAAACAAATCTGTTTTTACTTCATATTATTATCATTTAACATTTGATTATACAAATAATATTACAATTGATAAATGGATTCCTTGTAATCCAAGTGATGCAAATTTTGACTACAGCGTTTACTTAAGGAACAGTGATTTGAACGTTGAAGAAATAAGTGATAATTTTCAATTTGAAATTTATCCTAATCCGACAGATGAATATCTTTATTTAGAAACTAAATCCCAAACATACAATGATATATATTGCATTATATATGATATTTCAGGAAAAACTGTCTATTCGAAATTATTCAATTCAAAAAATAGTTTGGTGGAATTAGATATCTCAGATTTAGAATCATCTTACTATTTATTAAATGTAA
>JBDRPR010000601.1:0-2634 GCA_043826845.1 Bacteroidota bacterium | reverse complement strand
ACATTTTTTTCCGAGCTATCACAAAGCAAATTAAACCCTTCAACAATTTCATTGATTTTTTCAAATTCATCGGTATTAACCGGAGAAATAGTCATTTTGCTTTTGTCCTCCAATTTGCTAATAATGTATGCAACTGACAGTTTATTAATATCAATTGCCGGTTGATAGTTGCAATCTTTATAGGTTTGTATTTTTATTTCAGAAAAAATACCACTTTCAACAAGTTCAAAAATGAGATTATTGACCAATCTGGTTGGTAAATCAAGCTGATTGGATATTTCCTCTGAATTATACGGAGGTTTCCCGTCTCTGAAATTACCGATTACCAGATTTGCAATCAACAATGAAAGCACTTTTTTTTGTTTCAGGCTGATATGATGTGTATCAACTTCAAATTCATAATGCTCCACATTCTGATTTGCAAAAGACAATTCTGCACCAAACAAGACAATCAACCAGCTAAGCTGCATCCAGATTAAAAATAATGGTAAAGCAGCAAAACTTCCATAGATCGCATTATATTTAGCAACTCCCACCTGAAAATTTACATAACCCCACTGAGCCAGTTGAAATAAAATACCTGCAACCAAACCTGCCATAAAAGCTGACTTAAATTTCACTTTGGTATTCGGTAAAACCATATATAAAAATGTCAACAAAAGAATTATCAGGAGATATGGCAATAATCTCATTAAGAATGTTATAACAGGACCTATATAAGATAATATCTGAGAGTCGGTACTTGCATTTTTAATAAAAGTTGAAATAAAAACAGTTGCACTGCTGGAAAGAATAATAAATATAGGGGCAATAATAATTATTGATGTGTAATCGGTTAATTTTCTTACAAAAACACGAGATTTTTTAACTTCCCAGATATCATTAAATGACTGTTCAATATTTCCAAGAACTTTCATTACTGACCATAATAAAATTACGATTCCTATACCGGCAAGTAAACCTCCTTTTGCAGATTCAATTGCAGACTGCGCAAAAGTCCAAATCCAGTTCAATACCTCTTCCTGTCCTTGCAGGCTCTTTGTAAGCAACGCTTCCAACCTGTCTTCAAAACCGAATCCTTTTGAAATGGCAAAAATCATTGCAATAACAGGGACAATAGATAAAACCGAATAAAATGTCAAAGCAGATGCGCGTATTGCACATTTATCCTCATCAAAACCTTTAAATGTTAATAAAATTATACGTAGTTGTTTAATCAGGTATGATTTTTTCCTGGGAAGTTTCTTTATCGGAATTTTCCATACATCTACTTTAAGGAATTGCAATATTTTACCAACAACAGTCATTGCAAAAATGTTTTATGCGAAGATAAAAAAATAGAATAAATAATTGACAAATAAACAAAATATTATCTTTGCAATTATTCAAACTACTGAATGACTGATATAATTCATTATTTTCAATCTTTAGACATTTTATCATGGCAAGTAATTACTTTACTTATAATTGCCGGTTTTTTGGTTGGTTTTATAAATACCATGGCCGGAAGTGGTACAATTTTATCATATTCACTTTTTATGATGCTTGGATTGCCTGCTAACATTGCAAACGGAACAATTCGACTTGGTGTTATTATGCAAACACTTGCAGCATCACTCACTTATAAAAAACAAAAAGTTCTTGATGTCAAAAAAGGATTATGGCTAAGTATTTCAGTAGTTATTGGCTCGATTCTCGGGGCTCAGATTGCAGTTACAATAAACAAGGATATTTTTGAAATTGTTGTAGGCGGAGTAATGATTATAATGTTGTTTTTTATTTTTATCAAACCTGAAAGATGGATAAAGGGAAAAATAGGTCTGATAAAGGAAAAACCGACATTTGTACAGTTTATCATATTCTTTCTGATTGGTATATATGGCGGATTTATACATATCGGAATCGGTATATTCCTTCTTGGAGCTTTAGTGATGAGTGCCGGATACGACCTTGTAAAGGCAAATGCGTTGAAAGTATTTATAGTGTTGTTATCCACACCATTTGCACTGGCTGTTTTTATGTACAATGGTCAAATTCATTATGCCATGGGATTAATTGCTGCAATTGGAAATGCTCTTGGAGGAATTGTCGCTTCGCATTATGCAGTTAACTGGGGAGCAAATATTATCAGATGGATACTAATTGTAGTAATAATACTATATACGTTAAAACTTTTTAGCTAAATTTTATTTTAAGGTGCCGGAATTAAAAAAATATAAATAAACAGCGTAGCTGTTTCATTATAATAATAAAGAATTTGCATATTCAAGTTGAACTTTGTATAAGTTCCAGATAATTGCATAATTTTATATAAATTTGAAAATCCCAAAAAGAAATCAATATGAAATCAGGAAGATTCACACAAATGTATATTCAATTAGTATTTGCACCTAAAAACAGAGAATGCTTGTTGTACAAAAGATTTCGAAATGAAATTTTTTCGTATATGAGCGGGATTCTCACAAATCAGAAACATAAATCAATAATAATAAATGGAATGCCTGATCATGTTCACATCCTTTTGGGGTTAAATCCTGATATTTCGGTTTCTGATACGGTCAGGGATTTAAAAAGAAGTTCATCGTTATATATTAATGATAAAGCATGGCTTCCGGGAAAATTTTCATGGCAGGA
>JBDRPR010000600.1:0-2684 GCA_043826845.1 Bacteroidota bacterium | reverse complement strand
AAAATCCACTGCTATTATGTATATATTCTCACTAATACTAATGATACTGTTCTTTATATAGGGATTACTAATAATTTAAATAGACGGTGTTTTGAGCATAAGAATAAAAATAATAAAGGATTTACTCAAAAATATAATGTTGACAAGGATATATTTTGAAATATTTGGTTTTGTTGAACAGGCAATAAAAAGAGAAAAGCATCTAAAGGGATTTTCCAGAATAAAAAAAGACACATTGATAAATTCTTTTAATCCACAATGGATTGACTTATATAATAATGGAAAGATAAAGATTCCTCATTCCGAACGAAGTAAGGAATCTCATTATTAAACTATTTTACGATAAGCTAGTTTCAAATATCAAGTGAGAAATGTGAATTATTATTACTCCACAACAATTTCATCTGCAAAAATCCATGTTTTTCCTCCCGCACCCGGATGCCATGAAGGACAATTTTTGATATTTTTTGCAACAATTTTCAAATATCGCATGTGCTTGGGATAGAATTCAATTGAAAAATCTTTCCTTATCAGTTCTACATTTTTAGGAGAAACATTATTTTTAATTTTTCCGACTGAAATATAGTTTGTACCATTCTCTGAAACAAAATATTCTACTTCTTCAGGCATAAAAATCCATGAAGGAACCGATTGAAGAAAACCGGCTTTAACTCTGGTAAAATCTTTCGATTCTCCAAGGTCAATGTATGCGACTAAATCATTAAACTCAAATCCCTGCCATAGATTATCCCTGAAATCATCAGTTCCTTTCTGCCCGTCAACCAATGAACTTATACCACCTGCGCTATAATTTTCATTGAAAGGGAATTCAAAAGATATATTTTTATTCAATGCCACATGAGATACAAATTCACGGATATAAATATCTCCTTTATTTACCTGATTATAAATAGGAAGGATTTTTAATACGCAATTTCCCGGCAGACTCAGACTTTCAGAATATTTTTCAGATTGAGTGTCCGGATCAGAACCATTAATAGTATAAAACAAATCAATATTTTCCTGTCCTTTTTCAAGATTTACCAAAAAGCCATTTTTTGATTCATCAGGACTTACGGAAAAACTAACGGGTTCTGATTCATAACCGTATTTAACGCCCATGTTATCAAGTCTTTTATAGTGAGAATTGAGTCTTTCTTTAAAATTGCTGAAATTCCTGCTCTCCTTTTGTGACCATAAAACTTCACTCATAGCAAGAATTCGCGGAAAAACCTTACTGTCTATTGTCTCCTGGGGCACTCTTTCAGTCCACATATTGCATTCACCGCCAATAATATGTTTTGCCTGGTCAGGAGTCAGTTTTTCAGGAACAGGTTCAAAAGAATATACCTTTTCGAGATTGGTAGTTTTCAGATCATAATCAAAATAGGCATGACTTGTAGGTGAAACAATAGCATCATGACCGCTGGTTGCTGCTGCAATTGCTCCGTCCATTCCTCGCCATGACTGAACTGTTGCTGAAGAAGCAAGTCCACCTTCAAGAATTTCATCCCAACCAATTAGTTTTTTGTTTTTTGATATAAGATATTTTTCAATCTCCTTGATAAACCAGCTTTGCAGTTCCTTCTCATCAGCCAGATTATTATCTTTAATTCTTTTCTGACATTTTTCACACCTCTCCCATTGGTACTTTGGGACTTCATCTCCTCCTATATGAATATATTCAGAAGGAAAAAGCTGAATTACTTCATCCAAAACATCTTTTAAAAATAAAATAGTGCTGTCATTTCCAACGCAATAAATATCTTTAAAGACACCCCAGTTGGTTTCAACTGAAAACGGACCACCAGAGCATGAATACTGAGGATATGAAGCCAGAGCAGCAACAGAATGTCCGGGCATTTCAATTTCAGGAATTATTTCAACATATCGTGATTTTGCATATTCAACAATTTCTTTTATATCTTCCTGAGTATAAAATCCTCCATATTTTTCTCCTTTATCATCATATCTCCAAGCCCCAATGTCAGTCAGTTTCGGGTATTTTTTTATTTCTATTCTCCAGCCCTGATCTTCTGTAAGATGCCAGTGAAAACGATTCATTTTATGAAATGCGAGTAAATCTATATATCTTTTAATAAACTCTTTATCCATATAATGACGGCAACAATCCAGCAACATTCCTCTCCATTTAAAACGTGGAAAATCGGTTATATCAACACATGGAATTTCAAGTTCCTTATCAGATTTTTTTCCGGATTCAAATTCCGGTGGGAATAACTGCCTTAAGGTTTGGACAGCATAAAACAATCCCTGATTGGTTTTTGCACTTATTTCTACTTTTTTTCTTTTTATCCTCATTATGTAACCTTCATCTCCTTCTATTTTCAATGAGGAATCAAGACCAAAAGTTATTCCATAATGCGGAAAATTGCTATATTTGGTTTTTTCAACTTCAAATTCGTAACCACTTGTCTTACTATATATTTCATTAAAATATCTGGCTATATCCTCTGACTCATCATCCCATATATAAATTTTAATATCTTCATTGAAAGTAAAATGACCAACTCTATACAAAATTTCAACAGGTTGCGGGATAATGCTTATGTCAGATTCGGAAACCTGTTTATTGTTTTTATTTGTACAACCGAATAAAAGAAGTATTATAAAAATCAACGAAATTATATTATTAAAAGATTTCATAATCTATAAGTTATAAA
>JBDRPR010000599.1:0-3826 GCA_043826845.1 Bacteroidota bacterium | reverse complement strand
ATGTATTATTATGCTGTTACGATTGAAGATACAGCCGGAAACTTTTCCGTTACTAAAAAATGGTATTAATATTTAAAAAGAAAAACGATGAAAACTATAAATATAATTATTACAGGTGTTTGTCTTTTTTTAATTACAAACAGTTTTGCTCAGATAACTAAAGTTATTTACACTGATAAGGATGCTTCGATAAGTACAAAATATCCTGATTCAAATTTTGTAAATTCCACAACATTTTACACGTATATACGTATTGGGAAGACTGGAGTTGCGGAGAGGTCTTTAATTGAGATTGATTTATCTTCAATTCAGCAAGGTTCAACAATAATAAGTGCTGTACTAAAATTATCAGGAGTTAATCATATTGGTGAAAATGAAAGTTATCTGTCTGCTATCAAGAATAGTTGGGATGAAAGTTTGGTAACATGGAACAATCAACCTACCTATTTTATGGATTTAAGCGTATTTTTGCCGGGTTCTACAAGTCTAACCGAAGATTATTCTGTTGATATTACAACAATTTGTCAATCATGGGTAAATGGCACATTGGACAACAACGGTCTTATGCTGAGAATGGGTATAGTAGGTTTAATGGGTGTTACCCAGCTTTCCTTTGCATCAAGCGATTATGCAGATCCAACAAAATGGCCTTATCTTGAAATTACTTATGAATTACCAACAACAGAACTTAAAGCAGGTGATTGTGGTGCTACAGATGTATTATTTGACAGGATACTGAAAGCAATTCAGTTTACCGATGCCGACCAGTACCAATTTCATGTGTTTAATCCAGCAGGTTTTGATGAAATACTGACAAAATCGGTGAGTGCATTTAGCCTGAATGAACTTACCGGACAGGTAGAATATAATACAACATATTCGGTTGAAGTACGAATGATTTTTCAAAATGATACAAGTACTTGGGGAGATGAATGTATAATTACTACAGTTAATCTTCTGCCTGGACAGAGTTGTGAAAGTGCAATTTTGGAAAATATAACATATTCACCAGAATTAAAGAATTACACTGTTGTATGGTCTGATGAATTTTGGTTAAAAATTATACCAAATGAAACGTACTTTGCTTTAAATGTAATTGATTCAACGCTACTTCCAGATAATTTCTTGGAAGGGATAGAATTGTATTCGGGAAATTGTGGTAATTTATCGTTAAAAGAATCATCAGATACTTCGTTTTTATATGTAGATTCATTATTAGCAGATAGTTCATATTTTATAAAAATCCATTTTAATACAATCGTAGAAGAAAAATTTAGTATATATTTACATTACAATAAAGCTGGATATATTGGTGAATATAATATTTTTCCTTCAAATCTACACTGGTTCATTTCAGATTGTCAGGCATTTAATTGTTTTAATCCAGATGATCATGCAAAAACATGTGTAATTGAATGTGTTTCATTTCCATTTCTTCCTGATTGCATGGTTGATTTTTATACACATAATTGTGCAAACGGCAGCAATACAGAACGAAATTTTGGGTTGCCTATAAGTACAGATTATGGACTTGTTTATACTTATTATAATCCAAACAACCCTGTGGGTGTAGGGTGGGATAAATTAATTAAAAAAAGTGTTCCTTTTACTTTCAATGATTATGGAGGTAATTTAATAAGTCCTGCATTTGATTTAGCAAGTTATTTTTATATTGTTAATTCACCTATTTTTTGTGCATATTCTGAATGTGAAAGGAAACATTATCCGCATACAGTTTTAAAACATACTTTTTATATTCATGAAACAGTAGATGAAAACAGCCCAATTATTGATACCTTGGAACTTATCCTTGATCATACAAGAGGCAATATGAGTAGATATCCTTTCTGGGATTACAATGTAGATATTGCCGATTTTCCAAGATACGACATACAGGTTCATCCTCGCCTTGAAACGAATCCAAGCGGACATACTTATAATTCAACATCAAACAGTTTATGGTATAATATGAGCACATTAAATTACTTTCCACTTTTACAAAATATTTATAATGTTGATTTATTTGAACCTGACGATTTTAACGAAATATTTGATGATAATTATATCCAACCTCCACCATACTCATTAATTGTTGGGGAAGCTATATGCCCTGTAATGGACCAGGGAATCGAACACACTTACACTATTGACAAATACATCGATTTAAATTTAATAAATCCCGAGGACAAAATTATTTATAATCCATCAGAAGTCAATATTGAATATGATTTACTATTTCCTGAAGGATATACATTTATGACTTTACCTGAGCCAGGAGTTTTCCCTGATCGTGCCGATATTGAAGCAAATTACTCATATCAGTTTTACTGTGACCCAAAAGATATTCCATATCAGTACAATGATCCACTGCTACAAGCAATTTATAATATCAAAAACGGAGCAACTTTAACCATTGGTCCTTGTGTTACAATTGTTGATGCTAAAATAATTGTAGAAAATGGAGGAACATTAATTTATGATCCTGAAAAAACTTATGGTAATTTTGAAATTGATCCAACCAGTACAGGAAATATTCAGATCACTACATATTCAGCACCAATATATTGCGAAGAAGATTGTATACAGCCATTCTTGTATCAAGCACATGACATTATAATTGATTCTGATGTTACATGGACAAAAGCAAACTTGGATGCAAATTACGGTACAACGAATGGAGATTTTGGAATTTCAGGAAATATTGTAATTACCGATGGAAACAGATTAATTGTTGAAGATGGTGTGATACTTCGTTTCTACAAGGAATCAGAGATTATTGTTGAGGCTGGTGGGGAACTTATTTTAAGTGGTTCTTCTAATGATCCAGTAACTTTGATAAATGCATGTTCAAATTCATGGAAAGGTATTGTTGTGAATGGTGACCAAGCAAATCAGAAGTATGGGAAGTTCAAAACCTTGTATTCACATATTGAAAATGCGGAAATTGGAATAGAATCATTTGAAGGCGGTTATGTTTATTCCATTTTATCAACATATCGAAATAATGAAACTGGTGCTAAATTTCATCCTTTCAACGGAAATAATTCAAGTAAATTTACACGTTGCTTATTTGAATATGACCTTGACCCTGCAGACCCTGCCTTCATTCCGCAAGCACATGTATATTTGAATGATGTCGGAATAATCAGATTTGAAGGAAATGTTTTCAAAGGATTTGGCAATGCACCTATGCCGGAAGTTTGGGGCATAGGAATAAGTAGTATAAATGCTGATTTTATTGTTGAACCATATTATATTACGCTGAGTTCCCCAATTAAAAATAAGTTTATTAAACTTGAATATGGTATAAAAGCAGGTAGTTTTAAAGCTGTATCTGTTACTGTTAAACAGGCAGATTTTATTGATAACTTCCGAGGTATTTTGCTTGAGAATGTTGATTTTGCTACTATACAGCTAAATGATTTTAAAGTGGGTGCGGATTATATTCAATATCCCCCTTATGACCCAGAAAATGCATACTGGAATTACGGCTTGTATCTTAACGAATGTACCGGTTATGATGTGCAGGAAAATAATTTTCATCATGGAATAACCGGACTCTTTATTAATAATTCAGGGATGGAATATAACGAACTTTATAATAATTCATTCAGCAGTTTAAATAACCTCGGCAATTCAGCAGCAGTGATCTGTCTGAACAGGAACAGCAATAATATGGCCATTCTCGGGGAAGTTGTTCCGAAAGGATTTGGCACAGGAAATACAGGATTGGAAATAAAATGCAATGATTTTACTCAAAATTCCTACAATATTTCCGTAATTGACGGATCCATTCAAAAAACACAGGGAAGACTACCTTTGTCTC
>JBDRPR010000598.1:0-2708 GCA_043826845.1 Bacteroidota bacterium | reverse complement strand
AATATCACTCTTTTTGTTTTCATTTTATTGTTTTTTAAATATCAAAACTCATTCAATAGATCATTTCAATCTTTATCCTTTATACACCGTACTGACTCCATACTATCAATCATCCACCATTCGTAGTATATATCACCATCAATATCATTAATCGACAAATCATATGCCCATCCATTACTGAATTTTGTTGATGTCCACCAATGTACAGAATCATGTATGGAGGAGAACATACCGTCCCAAAAACCACCAGGTAAAGCAGTAAAACCGCTTTCGTTTGTGGCATCAACATTTGGGCTATCCCAGTATATACTACAGGTTTCTTTCAATTTTCCACCTGAAACATTGTTTCCCCCAAGGTAATTTGAGAGAACAGTCCATTCTGCATAACTCGCTACATGCCAGTCAACAGGGCAAACATTTTTCATTCCATTGCTCAATGTATCAACCGCAAACCAATTGTACATGGCACCATATATTGACCCGTATGTATTGTAATTGTTACTATACCAACAGTATTGAGGTGCATTGCCACCTGAGCCATAGGGAATTGTATCTCCGTCATTATATTTTGTGGTTTTCAGGTTTTCTGCCATCCATGTCTTAGTACCTATTGTTACAACCGAATAATGATTATTATCACCATCAAGACATTTTATAAATTCAAAATCAACAGTCTGGCTCTGAGTTGGAATCATTGTGATAATACGGGAAAAATCTCCTGAAATACCTTTTAATAATAAACGTTCACCATCGTTATATTGCATCTGAACAAGTGATTTTGTGTTTTTTAATTCAGATTTATGTGATGAAAAATTATTATTATTTTCATTTCTTATTAAAGATACAACTTGTGGATTTTCATTAATTGAAATAATCCTACCTTTAATATTATTTTCTGGTGAAATTATATTTATTACATAAATACCTTTTTCAAGATCAGTAACTGTATATTTATGTCTCCCTTGTTCTATTTTTTCTCTTCTTTGGCATATGACTTTTCCTGAGATATCGTAAATTGCAATGTTTACATCCCCGTAAATAGAATTATAAAATTCAACATTACATGTTTGTGTCATAGGATTAGGATAAATAATAAGGCTGGTTTTATCAGAAATTGTATTTGATATTCCACCAGGGCCAAATAAAATCAGAGTATCTGAGCCACTTATGGTTAAAGATGTGCATTGGGTAAGATTTAAAACTTTCACAGAATCCACTGATATGCTTTCTCCTGAACCCGTGAAACTTATTTGATAATTTTGTGCTTTTGTTGTACAAATGGAAAATAATAAAAATACAAATAAAACAAGGTTTCTCCACTTAAATAGAACATATGATTTAAGGATATTTCTTATTGTTTCCATTTTTTACTGGTTCCTTAAATAATCACGTAAAAAAATTGTATTTTTTATATCTTCAAAGTCTTCTTCTCTTTCAGATTCATCTGGCTGACATTGTTCAAAATCAAGCAATAATTCAGTGCCAGGAGGAATTGTAACTCCTTTATTTATCTGAAAATAATCAATAGCAAGCATTTCTATTGGATTCTGAGAACTCAGAGATAAGGAACAACTGCCGTCACCTATATTTATTGATTTATATAACGAAAAATCAAAAGTTGAAGGATCGAAACTGCATATCTCAATATCATCATCGCATCGCTGATTAAGCTGATATAATCGTACCCAGTCAATCTGATAATCAAATGGAAAAACCGTAGTAGCATCAGGTACATCACCGTATAATATACCAAAGTCCAAAATAATATGTTGAGGTAAAATGTCACTGACAGAGTATCCTGTACCTGATAAATCAAGACTTTGAGAATATTGATCATCTATATAAAAATCAACTTTTTCGGGCGACCATTTAGCTGCAAATTTATGGAAATTCCCTGAATTTATATGGGTTTTAATATTCTCCCCGCTTACAGAACCATTATCAGAATGTATATGAGTCCAGGTTGTAGGTGTTCTATTTTTCAATAAAGTAGGTGGCGGATCTGGATTAGGATAATAATAGTGCTGAAATTCAGCTATATCTATTTCAAAAGCATTACATCCTACAGTCCAGAATGCAGGCCACAAACCCTGGCAGGTGTATTGTGTAGTATCAACATAAGTAAGTCTGAATGAAGACTCAAAATAACCATATTTCCATGTTTTTTTTGAACAAAGCCAGGCGGGGGTTGTGTAATAAAAATCCACCCATGACCATTGAGATGGAGTGAAAGTTTGATCTTCGACATAAAAACTAACAGGAGGATCTTTTTTCAATGCTCTTAATACTACATAATCAGCATAAATATCCGAATCGAAGTAAAAATTCTCAGATAACATTGTTTTTTGGTCAACATAAATTATGGGGTTTGGATATCCTGAAATTGGAACTTTCCATTTACCTATATGCCAATCGAGAGCTCTGTCTCTCCATTTGTTTGTTATATCCAATGGTGGTCCATCAAATTCATCATTGAAAACTAATTGCCAGTTCGGATTATTTTCGGGTAGTAATTGCGACATTAAGTTCATATTTGCTACAAATATCAACCAAATATACAATAATTTTTTCATTTCTCTGAATTTTTTAATGTTATTCGGTCAGTATCATCTTTTTAGTATCCACTTCATTGCCGTCAACCACAAGACTGTACATATACATTCCGGGTTGCATTTCATTGGCAGAAATTATCACTTCGTTTTCACCCT
>JBDRPR010000597.1:0-16082 GCA_043826845.1 Bacteroidota bacterium | reverse complement strand
ATGATTCATATTCCTGAGATTTACAGTTTGCAGGACACTGAAAAAATTAAAGATATCAGAGAAAATTTACGATCTATTCCTGTTGGTTTGTTTGTGTTTGATGAAAGCCACAACCTGCGTTCAGCAGGAGGTTCCAGGTTTGATGTATTTATTAAGTGGCGACAGCAAAATGAAAATGCAAAGACTTTAATGGTTACTGCAACTCCTATCAATAACCAATTGGCAGATTTAACTAATCAAATTATGTTAGGTTCAGGTGGTGATATTTTTAAATTGGGGAAATTCTATGACCGAAGCCGGCAAAAATATTTTACACTTAAAGAACGCCTGGAATTATTGCAAACTGACATGCGCAGGCAAATTCGTGAAACCGGATTTATTAATTACCAACAAATAAAAGAACAACTTACTCCACTTCTTAACCGCTTTATTGTTAGAAGAACAAGACAGGGAATAGAAAAAGAATATCCCGAAGGTTTGGAGATAAACGGCAAACATCAAAAGTTTCCCAAATCGTATCCCGATAATTTGGAGTACGAAGTTTCAAATCAATTTAAAACACCACTTCAAAAACTTGCAGAAAGAAATCCGCAACTTTCAGAAGCATTTGAATACACGATAAGCTCTCTGGCAGAGTTGGAATATCTGGCACATCCGCTTGACTTGTTTGAGCATTACACAAAACGGGATAAACCAATTCAATCATCCCTTGAAATCGTTTATACTGCATTACTGAGTTTAGGTTTTCCGTGTTATCGCTACAACATATACAGACATGCCTACTACAGAAGAAAAAGAGGCGAATTGGAATTGAACGCTGATGATAACCGTGAATTGAGCAGACAAATTGGTATCTACGGAATTTTCAGAACAGTTTTTTTGAAGCGTTTGGAATCTTCCCTTTATTCGATCAATAAGTCAATTGGTAATTACGAAAGGAAATTAATTGACTTTCAAATCAAATTAGATAAATACAATAAAATAATTTCAGTAAAAAATCTTACAGCGCTCAACAAAGCGATTGATGCCTACAACGAACAAAATGCAGAAGAAGACGAATTAGATTTTGATATTGAATCATTTGAAAATGAAGAAGAAGAGTTTGTGACCATCATTGCTGATGAAGGAATTTTTAATGTGCTTCAACTAAAAACCGATATCAAAAAAGATCTTGCCATTCTTAGCATTTTGAAAGAACAAATTGCGTTGTTGTTAAAGAGAGACGATAAGATTCAAGTGTTGGCTAAACACCTCAATCAAAACGAGGACAGAAAGGTTTTGGTCTTTACTTACTTTGCCGACACATTACAATATCTTTCAGAGAACCTTCCTGAATATTTAGTCAAAGGCAAAAACATTGAGTTTGCTTTGGGTACTAAAGGCGAAATTGAAGATTATGCCAAACGCTTTGCCCCCGTTTCAAAAAAACACGAACTGAAACAAAGCGAGAAAGAAATTGATTTTCTAGTTGCAACCGATAAACTTTCGGAAGGGCAAAACTTACAGGATTGCGGTATGATTGTTAATTATGATTTGCACTGGAATCCGGTACGCATGATACAACGCAACGGAAGGATAAACCGTTTGGGCAGTTTATTCGACGAAATATTTATTTACAATTTCCGTCCAACAGAGCAGTTGGAAAGTTATTTACAATTGGTTCGCAAGCTGCAAGACAAAATAAATCTGATTCGTTACACAGTTGGAACCGACCAATCAATTTTGGACGAAGACCCAACTCCACAGGACTTTACGGAAGATCTTTACAGCCGTGATGAAAAGAAACGGCTTGCAGCATTTCAGAAAATTTTTGAAACCTCTGAATTGCTTGCAGCCGAAGATTTATTTATGGACGACCTGAGAGAGTTTGACCGCAATGAAAATTTTACTTCTGACTACAAAGAAAAAATTAAGAATTTACCTAAGGGCAAATGGGGCAAAGTGCAAATGAGAAAAGAGGACGATGAATACATGCATCTTGCCCATTTGGCAGCAGGTGAAGATGAATCGTATGAAGCAGGATATTTTGTCGCATTCAGCAAAGAACAGATTGGAGAACTGATAACAACAACCGAAGGTTTGCTATCTATTAAAGCAACCAGTGACCAAAATGAACGTTTTCATGATAAGTTCAAAAACAAACCCGAAACAGAAGCGTACATATTAAATTTTATTCAGGCATATCAGTTTTCGGAAGACGAACATCAGGTACGTTACAACCAACCTCAGCAAGCAGCATTTGCATTTCTGTTAAGTAAAATGATTGAGTACGGTTATGCTGCCGATGAAATTGAAAAAGTAAACAATTCAGTTTTGCATTCTCAAAACGCTTATCTCAATAGAGAGAACATGAAGTTGGTGAGATTAGTAAATCGTATGAATCGCAGAGGCGAACATGTGGGCAGCGAAATTGTCGAAAAGTTTATTTTATTAGCAAACCAATACAAGCCCGAAGAAAAAACAGAGAAAGCGCCATTGAATGAAATTATACAAATATTTACATGACATTATCCGATATAAATAAACAATTAGAAAAGCTTAAAGACAATCCGTCAAGAGAAAATATTCTTGACTTCTCCTTTACTCTTGTTCAATGGATAGGTTTAACACCTAATGAATGTAACAAACCACAATTGGTAGCTCCGCAAACCCAAAAGTTGAAAGAATATTTATTGCCGGCACCGCAAACAGTGCAACCTCAGTTGTACCGCCTTACTGCTGACAATCAAAATATAAGAATTCGTTTTGCAGTACTTAAAAAACTGAAAAAAGAGTATATCAGCCAATTGGTTGACAATGACCCTGGACTTACCAGTTACCAGACATCCATAAAAGGAATTATAAATGTTCCCGGACGTCCGCCATATATTCCAACTCAACCTTACTTTATTCACTTTGTAACTACTCCCGATTACAACAAGTTGGTTTTGATTTTTAATCAGGGTGAGCAGAAAAGAATTGTTTCTTTCCGCAACCGCCTGACAAATACTCAATACAACAAAATCATTCAGCAGTGGCAAGGTATTGGCACAAAGTCAAAACCTGAAATAGCCGATCTGCTTTGGAAATCGCTTGATATAAAGGAAGTAAACAAAGAGTTCTATAAGCAAATTAAAGAACGCTTCGATGCACTGGTAGGAATTGTAAAAGCAGAATATGTAGATGCTACCGAAACACAAATAAAACAATTTACCGTTCGCTTAATTGGCAGATATATTTTTTGTTGGTTTCTGAAAGAGAAAGGAATTATTCCAATTGAATTAATATGCAGCAATACCATTGATAAAACAAAAGAATTTCATCAAAACTTTCTGCAAAAATTATTTTTTGGTACACTTAATTCAAAAGTTAGTGAAAGGGGCTGGTTGTTAGGCGAATCAATTGATTTAAAACATTATTTTGAAAAGATACCCTATCTGAATGGAGGTTTATTTGATAAAAACAGCGAAGATGAGATTTTCTCAAAACTAGAATTGAATAGATGGCTGATAAATTTTGTGAAAGTACTTGAAAATTACGATTTCACAGTTGATGAAAGTAGCAGCCAATATCAACATGTTGAAGTTGATCCCGAAATGATGGGTCGTATATTTGAAAAACTGCTCGCCAGCAAAAACCACGAAACTGAAAAAGCCGCAAACAATGAGAGGAAAGCTTTTGGCGCTTTTTATACTCCAAGAGATATTGTTGATTACATGGTGGATGAAAGCCTGAAAACATTTATTGCCAATAAATTAAATATTCATGCTGATGAAATCGCATCGGCGTTTTCTACAAATTCAGTTTGGCCCGAAAAACTTTCGAAACGAAAACTTGAGGCTGAAACCGTTTTAAAAAATATTAAAATCCTCGACCCTGCATGTGGTTCAGGGGCATTCCCAATGGGGGTATTGCATCGCTTAATAAATTTACGCGAATTAGTGAGCCTTCAGCCAAACACCTATCAACTTAAAAAGGAAATTCTTTCGAACAATATTTATGGGGTTGATATAATGCCTATGGCTGTTGAGATAGCACGTTTAAGAGCATGGCTTTCATTAATAGTTGAAGAAGAATATAAAGGTGAAAAAATTGCTGCAAATTTTGGAATAGATTCTTTACCAAACCTCGATTTTAAATTTATGCAGGGGAATTCACTTTTGGAAACCTATGAAGGGATTAAAATATTTGACGAGAAATTATTGGAGACAAGAACAGCAAACAAGAAACAGAAATTAATTGAAAAAACAAAAAATAAGCTAAATACGCTCCAAAGCAATTATATGGCCTTGCATAATCAGGGTAAACTGAAAGGTACTGAAAAAGCGATTCTCGAAAAAGAATTAAAAGAAAATAAAGACTTGCTGAACAAGATAATGAAGGCAGAAGAGCCCACAGTAAACTATGGTTTATTTACCAATGGCGAAAATGCCCAGAATATTGCCAAGCGGTTGCAGAAACTACAAACCGAGTTTTTTAATACATCAGATAAGGACAGGAAAAAGGAACTAAAAATAGAAATTGAGCACCTGGAATGGAACCTTATCACCACCAGTCTGCAGGAATCGGGTAAAAATGACAAATTGAACGACCTTGAAAGGTTAAAAGAACAAAGCATAAGACCCTATTTTCTTTATAAACTTAATTTCTCTGAAGTATTTACCGAAAAAGGTGGATTTGATATTGTTATTGGCAACCCGCCTTACGTAAGACAGGAATCCATTGACCCATACTACAAGCCGAAATATATTGAAAACCATCCCGAAGTGGGCAGTGGAACAGCAGATTTATATGTTTACTTTTTTGATTCTGCACTTTCTGTTACTAACCCTGGTGGAATTATCATTTTTATAACCCTGAATAAATACCTGAAAACAAAATACGGTGCAGGATTGCGCAAAAAACTCAAAGAGAAAAATGTTGATTTAATTATCGATTTTTTTGAATTGCCTGTTTTCGAAGCAAGCACCGATACAGCAATAACAAAAATAATTAACACGCCTGATACCGATACAACAAAATATTTCCCGATTAAATCATTGGATAACCTGGATTTGAATGTTATTACAAAGGGTGAATATTTAAAAGTTATAAAAAAAGGAAGTGAGTGGTTATTTGTTGATAAAAACAATGAGGTAATTTTTAATAAACTACATAATAATTCTGTCAATCTTTTTTCGTATGTAAATGAAAAAATTTATAGTGGTATAAAAACTGGACATAATGATTCTTTTATAATTGACAGAAAAAGCTATGATAATCTTATAAAAACTGAAGCAAAAGAATTAATAAAAAAATATGCCAAATCTACTTCAATTACAAAATGGAAATTAAAAGAATCCGATGAACACCTACTTTTTATTCCTTGGGAATTTGAAATACAAAAATTTCCCTCGATTAAAAATCACCTTTCAAAGTTTAAATCTGAACTTGAGTCAAGACCAGAAGTTAAAAGTGGTCGCCATTCTTGGTATTCCCTAAGCCGATATGCAAGTGAATATTGGCAAGAATTTTTAAATCCTAAAATTATCTATATTCACACAGCAAAGTATCATGAATTTTACTTTGATGAAGAAAAACGATTTATTAATAATTCATGTTATTGTATAATTTCTGATTGTAAGTTTTTATTCTTTTTCCTAAATTCAATCCTTTTTGATTGGTTTAAACGCATCAAGTTTGTCGCTTATGGTGATGCCGATGAAGCTGGCCGGGTCAAACTTGATTCAAATAAAATGGTTACTGTTCCAGTTAAACAAATTACAGATAAACAACTTAAATGGTTCGAAAAACAATACGCCAATATAAAGGCAAACCTTGCCAATGCCAGTATAGTAAAAGCTTTGGAAAACGAAGCAGAAACCACGCTTTTTAAAATATACGAACTTACTTTTAATGAAGTAAAAACTGTTTGTTCAGATTTTTGGCTGAGTGAGGAGGAGTATATTAATAAAAATATTGAATTGTAACTAATTACGAAATAAACACCATAGTGGGGGTTACACAAATGTTACCGGCTAAAAAAACAAAAACATGACTGAAGATTCATTTGTTAATAAACTTGAACTTCATTATTTCTTCAATGATTTTGACAAAACTCATTCAATGGATGCTGTCGTAAGAAATAAATGTGAACATGAACTATTACAAATCATAGGGACAATATCAAAGGAGCTCAATATTCACATCAAAGTTGAAACAGAAGCTTATGATCAAGGTGGACTGAAAGAACTTTATACGTTTCTATGTACTGTAGAAGGACAAACTATCATATTATTATCAAATCTTGCAGTTACAGCTTTAGGAATTATAATTTCAAGTATACCACTCAAAAAAACACGACTAGACAAATTAGAACAAAACCTTTGTATTGAAGAAAAGAAACTGAATATAGAAGTTCAAAAACTAAATTTAGTATTAATAAAAAAGGAACTTAAAGAAAAGAAAATAGAAACTACAAATATTAATATCGAAAAGCTTGATTACATCATAACAAACAACATTAAAATCTTAAAACACAAATCAAATTTCTATAAAGCCCTGACTAATTACCCTAAAGTCAATAGACTCTCAACCGCTGGACTTTATGAGGATAAAAAACGAATCGCAGAACCAAAGATTATTGAAAGAAAAGACTTTGAAAAGTTTATTCTGGACAGTGACATTTTAGAGCCCATTCAGGATGATAATGCCACAATTGAAATAATTTCACCTGTTTTGAAGAAAGGTAAATATAAATGGAGAGGAATCTATAATAAAGTTTCTCAACCCATAGAATTTTCAATGAGAGACAAGGAATTCAAGGATGGCATTATTGAACGTGGCACCACTTTTAAAAGCGGAACATTTTTAGATTGTATAATTGAAATATCAAGAAAAATTGATGACCTTGGAAATGTTTTCAACAATAATTATGTTGTTGTAACTGTACTGAGACAGCATGAAGAAGGTATTATTACAGAGACATCAAAGGGGAAAAAGATTAGACAAAAGAGAGAAGCGGAAAAAAGTCAATTTAGATTATTTGATGACACTAAAAAACACGAATAATAACAGAAGCTCAGCTGAGCTTAGTTTCCGAACTAAGCTTTAATGTAAAACTTAGTCTCCCGACTAAGAAATACCTGCTTTTTGGCAATAAATAAATTTGGAGTATTTTTATCGGAATAGAAATAATAAATGCATTCTTAAATAATAAATATGAAAAATATTATTAAATATTTTCTAAGCACAGCATTTATAATAGCTGCATTAGTAATAAATGCTCAGGAATCCTTTCCTATAGAAACCGTGCTTCAAAAAGGGCATTTGAAATATGTAACCTGTGCATCATTCAGCCCTGATGGCAAATATGTTGCTACCGGCAGTTACGACAATACAATAAAACTTTGGAATTTAGAAAGTGCAAAAGAAATAAGATCATTTAACCGTCATACAGAAAGAATTAAATCGGTTGTATTTAGTCCTGATGGCAGTAAAATACTCTCTGCTTCGGGTGACAATACTGCAATAATTTTTGATATTCTTACAGGCAAGGTATTGCAAACTTTCACAATTGATGCAGAGTATCTGGTTAAAGCTGTTTTTAGTCCCGATGGAAACAGAGTACTTACTATGAATGATCGGGACGAAACAAAAGTCTGGGATATTTCAGCAGGAAAAGAAATTGGTACATATAAAAAAAGTTTTAAATCAGTTATACAGCCATTATGGTTTAGCCCTGATGGAAAAAACCTTCTCTCTTTCTCTAACTCAAATGAGGCAAAAGTAATTGATATAGAAACGAAAAAAGAAGTACTCACTCTGAGCTTCGATAAAACCTTTTCGATGACTTACAGTCCGGATGGAAAATACATAGCCCTGGGTTCATCAAAACTATTTGCAAAAGTATTTGACTCGGAAACAGGAAAAGAAATCAACAGATTCAAAGACGATGAGAGCATACAATGTGATGGCTGTAATATGCGCGTAGCAATTTCTAACAGTAATAAATATCTTTTAACAGGAACAAAAAAAACAGGATTGACTCTATGGGATATTGAGAAAGGAACAAAACTCAGAACATTTAAAGACAATGAAGAATCGCTTAACTATATTAAATTCAGCCCAAATGACAAATATGTTTTGGCTATAAACAATAAAAACTTAGCAATATATAATACAAAAACAGGCTCTCAGGTGCTTGAGATAAAAACTGAACACATAGATACATTCGAACCTTATTTTAGTCCTGATGACAAATATTTTATTACTCCCAATAAAAATAACACGGCTGCACTCTGGAACATTTCCACAGCAAGAATTGAAAGAGTATTTAAAGGATATCTTAATAAAGAACGAACAGATGGATTACAATTCAGTTATAGCGATTGGACAAATGTAAATATTCTGAAATATCTGTCAATGAAATCGGGTATAGCAATAAGCCCCGATGGAAAGTTTATGGTAAAAGGAAATGTTGATTCAACAGTTGTTATGATTGATATTTCGACAGGAAAAATTGTAAAAGAATTTATCGGGCACTCGAAAATAGTCTATTGTTTCGATTTTAATAAAAGTGGTGATATTCTGGCAACAGCAGGAGGAGACAAGTACATAAAACTTTGGGACACAAAAACCGGCAATGAGATAAAAACTCTGAAAGGGCATACAGAATTGATTTTTGATATAAAATTCAGTTCAGACAATAAATATCTGGTAAGTGGCAGTTGGGATGGTAGTTTGCGAATATGGGATGTATCGGGTGGAGAAGAAATTCAATATATAAAGTTGGGAAATATTTCGCCTTATGTTGTTGGGTTTACACCAAACAATCTGTATGTAGTTTCAGGCGATCTGGATAAAAAGATGAAATTATGGGAACTTGATGCAGGAGAAGAATTTCGGTCAATAGTCGGACATACGGGAATCCTCTCATCTTTTGATTTTACACCAGATGGGAAAACAATGATAACTGGTAGCTGGGACGGTAAGATTAAAATATGGGATGTACTGACAGGTATGCTTATCAATAAACTTGATAATCATAAAGGAGCAGTTTATTCCGTAGCTTGCGATCCTAAAGGACAAATCATTGCTTCAGGAAGCAGCGACAGAACAATAAAACTATGGGAAATAACATCAGGTAAGGAAATTAAAACACTTGAAGGACATTCAAATTCTGTGACATCTGTTAAATATACTCCGGATGGAAAAAAACTGATTTCATGCACGGTTGATGGAGAAATAAAAGTCTGGGATTTATCTACATATAAAGAATTGTACACTTACATTCAGATTGACAGAAACAATTGGCTTTCAAAAAATACGCTGGGATATTTCGATGGATCGAAAGAAGCATTAAAATCAGTGAATTATGTTTCCGGAATGGAAGTAATAGCAGTTGGATCTTTATTCGAAAAATACTATACTCCAAACCTTATAAAAAGAATATTTGAAGGTGAATCTTTCAGCGAAACAAGTGAAAATTTAAATGAAGTAATAAAAGAATCACCAAAAACAGAAATTAGAATAGAAACCAACGATAAGCGCTCAATGAGCTCAGTTGCAGATTCGATCTATACCTGGAGAAAAGAAATAATACCAATAACAATTGATATTTTTGAACAAGGGGGAGGATTAGAAGAGATTCGAATTTATAATAATGAAAAACTGGTTCTCAGTGAATCATTAGAATCAGTCCCTGTTTTTAGAGGAGGTGATAAATTGTCGAAAACATATAATATTCACCTGGCAGATGGTAAAAACAATATTACAACTGTAGTTATAAATAAAGAACGAACCGAATCATTTCCTTCAGGTATAATAATCAATTATGAAGGAGAAGATGCTTTAACTGATCTTTTTATTTTATCAATCGGGATCAATAAATATAAAAACCCGAAATATAATTTAAACTATGCTACAAATGATGCAAAAGCATATTCAAAAGCATTGAAAGAGAATGCTGATATTATATTCAATAGTATTGAAGAAGTATTCATTAAAGATGAAAATGCAAATAAGGAAAATATAACAAAACAAATTGAAGAGTTCACAAAGAAAATCGGACCCGAAGATGTTTTTCTTTTCTATTACGCAGGTCATGGAGTTATGAGCATGGAAAATACAGATGGGGGATCAGAATTTTATATTGTTACTCATGATGTTACCAACCTATATGGTGATGCTGAAATGTTAAAAGAGAAGGCTGTTTCCGCTTCAGAATTAATGGAATTTTCCCGTGATATACCTGCAAGAAAACAATTGTTTATTTTAGACGCATGTCAATCCGGGGGAGCAATTGAAGCCTTTGCTAAAAGAGGAGCCGGTCGTGAAAAAGCTATTGCTCAACTGGCAAGAAGTACAGGCACCTTTTTTCTGACAGCCTCACAAGATATTCAATATGCTAATGAAGCAGGAAACCTTGAGCATGGCTTATTTACATTTGCAATTCTGGAAGCACTCGAAGGCAAGGCAGATGGTGGATTAAAAGATGATAAAATTACTGCAAACGAAATAAAAAGTTATGTTGAAGACAGAGTTCCTGAGCTCTCTGAAAAATATCACGGTTCGCCTCAATATCCAACAGGATATAGCTTTGGACAGGATTTTCCTGTAGTTATTATTAAATAGTAAACAAACCCCCAGTTGGCGATCGAGTTCCTCTCAAGTGTCAACTGGAGGTTTTTGCGAATAGAACTAACTCACAAATTGTGTGTTGACAATAATTTTTAGATAAAGCTGGAGATAAATATTGACAAAATGCAAACAAGCGTCAATCCTTAGTTTTTATTTATAATCAAAGCATTTTTAGGAACTGTCCTGAATGTCAAAGGATAGCTGAATACAACATCACTATATGCTTCATTTATGTTGGGTGAGAATGCAATATGGTCGCAGTCACTACCGTCGGTTAGAAACATTTGTCCATCCACACTGATTATTAAATATTCATCTTTATTATCAAGAACAATTTTTTCTCCGCTACCATTCCAGTCACGGTAATATTCAAGCGTTTCACCAGGTTTTATGAAACTCAAAGAATTGCTTTTAAACCTTTTTAATAATAGTTCTTTGTTTATTACAGTATCAGGAATAATTCTTTCTTCATCAATTACTTCCCGACGTGGTTTATTATAAATTCCCCATTGGTTGGGATAGATAACTTTCCAGTAGTCAGATAAGTCAATTCCAATAGTCTTGTCGTGATTGTTTTTAATAATAAATTTTAGGATAAAGTTCTGTGAAGCAGGTGACTGGTATATAACTTTTTCAACAGAAATATCTATGAATTTGTCCTTATAAACCAAGTGATCAGATATGTTTTCTGAATTTTTTGCAGACATAAACAGAACTAAAGAAAAACATAATAATATGTATTGTTTTTTTATTTTCATTATTTTAACAGTTTTTAAATCAATTGAAAATCATGGTAAATTTATTAAAACTATAAGACATGACAAAATATTGTAAAAATTTATGAATGTTCGTGTTTAATCCCGATTTTTTTTGCAAAGTTTGCTATAAAAAAAACGTGAAATGAAATTATTCTTATATACATCGTCGGTAATATTTTTGTTATTAATGATTTGTTCATGTGGAATATCTCCTCAGAAAGCTGCAGATCATTGCGATGAAATAACAAAACAGAACAATTTGGTTGTCAGTGAAATTGAAAAAATGGACTCGGCATTTGCAAATTATTACGTTCCAAATGTGATGGACAGTGCATTAAATAAATTGTTTTCAGTTGTTTCTGTAGCAAAAAACAATATTTCTGATCTTCCTGATCTTGATGATAATTTTTTAAAAAATAATGCTCTTGATTTACTCAATCTGTACGATTCTGTTTTTAAAAATGAGTACACTCTGATGGTTAATATATACAAATTAGCCGATGATGATTATAAACAGGAAGAAATGGACAAGTGGGAAGAATTATCAAAATCAGCATTTTTAAAAATATCTGCTGCGCAGGAAAATTTTATTAAAAGACAAGTTGAATTCTCGGAAAAATACAAATTCTCATTTCAGGTAGAATAATTAGTGTCAAGTAAGAAGTTAAAAGTAAAAAGTTGTCTCACTATGTGTTTTCTATGTAGTCTATTTAAACACAATCAAGATAATGTCAACTTTTGCTACGCCACCATTTGAAAAAATATGTAATTCACCGTTATAACTTCCGTGTGCTAATGTGTCCCGGTTTACAGAGACAGTAATATTCCCTTCATTTGACCCTGAAAATGGAGAATAGCTAATCCATGGCTGAATGAAATAGTTGGTGTCAACTCTCCAATCCAGTTTTTCATCACCTGTATTTATTACGTTTATATTCATTGAATTTGCTACTTCACCGAAGTTAAGGGTAGTCGGTTTTACCAGCAATTCGGCAGGCATTATTTTATCGCATGAGGATATTATATACGCAGACAAAATAAACAAAAAGCTGATAGATAAGAATTTTATCATATGTTAATAATTAAAATTCAAATTATTAGAGCTAATAGGATTTTGAGAATTTCTGTAAAAAGGATGTTGATTACTCTTATTATATTGAAACTCAATTCCTATATAGGAATTTTTTCCTACCTTATAATCCATCCCAAACATCCATGAATCATATTTTATCTGAGAATCAGGATTTAAATCTATAAGCATACTACCATGTAGAGTAACATGATCGTTTAATAAATAATCTCCACCCAAATAAAATAATGAATTAATATTATTTGATTTCAGATAGTTCTCATTTGAAATAATTCCCAGATTATTGTTTTTCATGAATAAAACGCCGGTTTTTATACTCAGTTCAGGAGTCAGTTTATATGAAACCTGAGGTAATATATATGAGCCAAAATAATTACTATAACCGTCAGAACTTGAAAAAATTGTTCCGGCTGAGAAGGAATAACCAATAGTTTTTTTTGAAAGTTGCAGATTAACAGAGTCTTCGGTTATTTTGTCATTAGCATCATAATAGGATTCCTGCGCTGAGGTTATTAGAAATGAGGATAAAAGAATCAGTGAAAATAAAATGGATCTCATTTATAGAAATATTTGGGATAAAAATACATATTATTTTTGATATTAAAAAGGAATATATTTTGTTGAAATAACTTTAAATTCAGTTCTTCTGTTCAACTGATTCATAACATCAACTTTTTCTTTGACAAAATCTTCATCAGCGTTTTCAATTTGCATTGCTTCACTTTCATATGTTTTTATAAAAGCAGGAGATAAGACATCACCTTCTTTAAGGAAATCATATTTATTTACTATTTTCATTGTTACTGTTTTGGGTACAGATTTTCCATAACCTTTAGCAGTTAACCGGTCTTTTGCAATGCCTTTTTCTATCAGATAATTGACGACACTTTCAGCTCTTTTTTGTGATAATTTAATATTTGATAATGAATCACCTATCATATCTGTATGAGCGCCCAATTCGATTGTTATATTACCATTATTATTTAAAATTTCAATCAACTCATTCAATGATTTTTTTGAATCTTCTGTAAGATCCCATTTAGCAAATTCATAAAATATATTTTCTATTTCAATTGGTTTCCCAATTTGTGACAGAGAAATTTTAGGAGTAAACTTTTTACTATCCTCCTGATTATTTGTTGTAAGTTTCCCTTTTCCTTTTAGATATCCCTCTTTTTTAACTATATATAAATAGTCATTATTTTCAATCAGTTTAAATTTAAATTTTCCCATCTCGTTAGATGTGACTTCAATTGATGTTCCATCGCTACCTACAAGTTGAATTTTTGCTCCTTCAATCGGTTTTTCAGAATCGTTGTCAATTACAGTTCCACGAAGGGAGAATTCCATAGGTGGCAATAAAAATGAATAAATGTCATCACTGCCTTTTCCACGAATTCCGATTAAATTTCCATCAACATCTTTAACATTTGTCGATTCTTTTCTGGATGATGTAAAAAGTCCTTCTTCATTAATTCCTTTAAATATAATTCCAAAGTCGTCGGCTGATGAATTAATCGGATACTTCATGTTATCAATTTCCCATTTTCCGGTTGAATCCTGCTTAGCTTTAAAAATATCAATACCACCCATTCCTGGATGTCCGTCGGATGCAAAATACAGGGCACCGTCTTCTCTTATATATGGGTACATTTCATTGCGTTCTGTATTTATTTCAGGGCCTAAGTTAATCGGATCGCTCCATGGTTTTCCGGTACTTTCTCTTGTAATTTTCCATATATCTCTATCTCCGTATCCGTCCTTAATACCTGAACTTACAAAATACAGAGTGCATTCATCATTTGTAATAGATGGTTGCCCTACAGAAATACTGTCTGCTGTAATCGGAACTGATTCTGATGAAGTCCAGTCTCCTCCGGCAGACCGGGAAGACATATATATCTGACATCCCAACTTTTCTCCTCTAACAATTCTGCATCGTACAAAATACATCGTTGTTCCGTCTTGTGTCAGAGTTGGAGTCCCTTCATCATAGACAGTATTTATGGTGTCATTCAATGGTGTTGCTTCTTCCCATAATTCTTTTCTGGAAAAATTTGACTGAAACAAGTCCGTAAAATTCTGTCCGGTGACTTTGTTTATTTTTATTGGATGAACACCTTTTCTGGTGGAAGTGAAATATATCAGACCATAATCACTTTTAGCATATGCCGGACCAAATTCACTTTCCTTGGTATTTATTTCTTTAATGTTTCCAATTATATATCGAGTAGGGTTTTCGTACCAGCCTGCTGCCAAGGAGCAGGATTTTACACCAAGTAATCCAAGTTTGTCGTCAGGTCTGTATTTCAGGTATTCTTTGTATTGTTCTTCTGCTTCCAGGTATTTTTCATTATACTTTAACATATCTGCATAATACAGAAAAATCAGAGTGTCATTATATTTCTTTCCAATCGCACTTTTATATTTTACTTCAGCTTTTTTTGTATCGTTCATCATACGGTAGCATTCAGCGATTTTATATGTTATATAGGCTTTTTCCTCTTTGTTCTCAGCTTTTTTATAGGCGCTGTTATACATTTCGATTGCAGCAAAAAACTCATAATATATAAATGATTCATCTGCTCTTTGAGTCAACTTACTCCATTTTTGTGCTATTGATTCAATGCTGAAAAAAATACTTAAGGATAATAAAACAATGGTAAATCGCAACATATAATTAATTCATTTTTCCTGTATTCAAACGCAAACAGGATTTAAATATTGTTATTTTTAATTGCGACAAAACTAATATTTTAGATTGAATTATTAAAATCAGACTGTTTATTTTACAGGTTCTTTCTCTTTTAACAGCATTGTGAAAGGAACAGCACCCAGTGCAACAAATGAGGCAATTTCATAAGTATTCTGAAGATTAAACTTATCTGCCATCACACCAACCAAAATAGTTGCAATTGCACCTATAGCAAAACTAATTGCCATATAAATACTGTTGATAAATGAAGGTCGGTCTGATTTGACTTCTACAACAAGAGATAAAATAACAGGAGTACTTGCAAAAATAAATAACCCAAGCAGTACTAATACTGGAAATACAAATATTGTTGAGGCTTGTGAAAATATATACATTAAAACAGGACTTATTAATGAAACAATTACTAACAGTCTCTTACGTCCTATTTTATTTGAAATAAACCCTGAAATCAGCGTTCCTGCTACACCTGCAAGTTCGAATACCGATAATGAAATACCTGCAAACCAAAGACTTTCTCCTTTTAAATTTAAATATGTTGGAAGATAAACAGTTAATGATGTTTTCATTATTGCTGTAAAAAAATTAAATCCTAAAATAATTATTATTAGTGGCATAAAATCTTTAATAGTAGTGCTGATCTTTGATGATTTCTTTTTTGTTTCCTCAGAAACTTCAATTTTTCTTAATGAAAAGAATAAGAAACCTGATGATATTATTCCAAGAGGAATAAGTCTATATGTTCCTTCAAATCCCCATAATGATATAGCTCCCAGTATGATAATCGGGCCAATAGTTCTTGCAAGTTCACCTCCTACAGCAAACAGACTCATGCCTACACCTACATTTTTTTCAGATACTTTTTTCATCATTACCGGAGAAGGAACATGAAATAATGCAGAACTTAATCCTACAAAAAACA
>JBDRPR010000596.1:0-14762 GCA_043826845.1 Bacteroidota bacterium | reverse complement strand
AGTTTTTGCTGATATTGACTGGGCTTCTGATCTTACTTTTATTCAGATTGAACTGGACGAAACCGGAGGAACAAACTATCAGATGATGGGACTCTCACAATTGCTTTCGGTTCCTTATGCATTATATGCCGAAAAGTCAGGAGTAAGTGATTCTTCGATATGGAAAATAAATGGAAATGATATATATTATAAACAGGGAAATGTTGGTATTGGCTTAAATGCACCCACAAGTAAACTAGTAGTAAAAAGTGATTCAACAGCAAATATTGACGATGTAATATTTAGTGTGCTGAATGCTCAGGGAGATACAGTTCTTGCAGTATATCAGGAAGGAGTAAGAATCTGGGTTGCTGATGATACAAGTAGTGCAAAAGCAACTGGAAATCGTGGAGGTTTTGCGGTTGGAGGTTTCAATCCTTCAAAAGCGACGACAAATGAATATCTGAGAGTAACTCCTGACAGCGTTAGGGTTTATATTGAGGAGGATTATGGTTCAAAAGCAAGTGGAAACCGTGGTGGATTTGCTGTCGGAGGATTTAGCCCTTCAAAAAGTTTTACAAATGATTATTTGTTTGTAAATGACGATAGTACAAGAGTCTGGACAACAGATACAGTTAAAGGTTTTGGAGTAAAAAACATTGGAATTAATACAAAATTAAGTTACATGCAACTAACTCCAAATAATTATTTTATAGGACATGAGGCAGGAAAATCAATAACTACAGGACTGTACAATTCATTTATTGGATATCAATCAGGCTATAACAACTTAGTCGGAGATAAAAACTATTTTATTGGTTATCGTTCAGGCTTCTATAACTCTTCTGGTTGTAGAAATATTTTTATCGGAGATAGCGCAGGTTTTTCAAATAGTAGTGGTATCAAAAATGTATATATTGGTAATCAATCAGGATTAAACAACATAATAGGAAATTTTAGTGTGTTTATTGGATATAGTGCTGGATTTCATAGCTTGAATGGCAATAATGTTTTTATTGGATGTCAGGCTGGTTATTATAATAGTTCAGGGAATTTTAATGTCGCGAACGGATGGATGGCCTTGTATTCAAATACCATAGGGGTAAAGAATGTTGCAGTTGGAGGCAGAGCACTATTTTCAAATACTACTGGAAACTATAATTCAGCAATTGGATTAGAAGCACTTTTCTCAAATACAACAGGAAGCTACAATACAGCAAATGGTTCACTAGCTCTAAAAAATAACATTTCAGCATCATACAATACAGCAACCGGAGATGAATCTCTTTATTTAAACACAACTGGAGCCTGCAATACTGCAAATGGGGCTGAATCGCTTCGGTCAAATATTGTAGGGAGCTATAATACTGCTCATGGAGATCAATCTCTTTATTCCAATT
Organism: Bacteroidota bacterium; assembly: GCA_043826845.1. Classification (GTDB taxonomy): domain Bacteria; phylum Bacteroidota; class Bacteroidia; order Bacteroidales; family CAYTAU01; genus JBDRPR01. The sequence continues at coordinate 13,383 of JBDRPR010000596.1, read as the reverse complement.
CTTCAGGAAATAGCAATACTGCAACAGGAACAAGTTCTCTTTGGTCAAATACAACTGGTGACAATAATACTGCTATAGGAAACGGAGCGATGTCATCTAACACCATAGGATATAACAATACAGCTTTAGGATATTCGGCATTAAGTTTTAATGTATCATATTACAATTCAATGGCATTAGGGTACAGTTCACAGATTTCAGGAGATAATATGGTTAGGGTTGGAAATGCAAGTGTTGGAAGCATAGGTGGTTTTGCTGATTGGACAAATGTTTCTGACATCAGATTTAAAAAAGATATACACGAAACAGTACCTGGTTTGGCTTTTATTACAAAGCTACGCCCTGTAACTTATTATCTTGATATGGATAAAATTGCTGAGTTTAATAAAACTCCTGATAGTTTGCGATTAAAAGAGTCAGAAGCGATAAAGGGCAATATGTTGCAGACTGGATTTATAGCTCAGGAAGTTGAAAGTGCTGCTAATGAAATAGGTTTTGACTTTAGTGGAGTTGACAAACCAAAAAATGCAGATGACTATTATGGTTTACGTTATGCAGAGTTTACTGTTCCATTAGTAAAAGCTGTGCAGGAGTTAAATGCAAAAAATGAGCAGCTTCTGAAAGAAAACGAAGAATTGAAAGCTTTAGCAAAACAATTAATAGAACGAATAGAAAAAATTGAATATAAACTTAAATAAAATTAATTAGAAATGAAAAGAATAGTATTTTTTAGCATTTCAATAATGCTATCGTATATAGTTTATTGTCAGTCTCCTCAAAGTATAAACTATCAGGCTGTAGTGCGTGATGGAGCCGGTGTGGTAATTCCAAATCAACTGGTCTCATTCCGGATCAGTATTCAGCAAAGTACATCTTTTACAGATGTATATGTGGAAACACAGCAGGAAACAACCAATGATTTTGGTCTGGTTAACCTTCAGATTGGAACAGGAACGGTTGTTTCAGGAGTTTTTGCTGATATTGACTGGGCTTCTGATCTTACTTTTATTCAGATTGAACTGGACGAAACCGGAGGAACAAACTATCAGATGATGGGACTTTCACAAATGTTGACAGTTCCTTATGCATTTTTTGCCGATAAAGCAGGAAATGTTAATAATAATGATACATCGGCAATAAATGAATTGCAAAATCTGAGCATGTCAAATGATACTCTGTATTTGAGTAATAGCGGAAGTAATATTTATTTTCCATATTCTATTGATACAAATTACTGGGAAAAGTCAGGGAATGATCTATACTATAACATAGGAAATGTAAGAGTGGGTGATGGAAGTGTCGCACCATCAGGCAGATTGCAGGTGAAAAGCGATTCATCTGCTAATATCAATGATGTTATTTTTAGTGTTCAAAACTCAAAAGGCGATACTGTTTTTGCGGTTTATCAGGAAGGTGTCAGAATCTGGGTTGCAGATGATACCAGCAGTGCGAAGGCAAGTGGAAATCGTGGAGGTTTTGCAGTTGGAGGTTTCAATCCGTCAAAATCGTTTACAAATGAATATCTTCGTGTTACACCTGACAGCGTAAGGGTTTATATTGAAGAAAGCGGAGGAACAAAAGCCAGCGGAAATCGGGGTGGATTTGCTGTTGGAGGGTATAGTCCTTCAAAGACCTTAACCGATTATTATTTCAACATTGAGCATATATCAGATGCTGAAACTATTGATCCTTCTCAACCAAGATTTTTATGGTATCCAGAAAAGGAAGCTGTATTGGCAGGTCGGGTTCTTATCATGCACCCTGACAGCGTTGGATTGAATTCAGTTGCAATCGGTTTTGAAAATCAGGCAAAAGGTGCATGGTCGCAGGCATTAGGATTTAAGACCATAACAAAAGGTGAATTTTCTACGTCAATCGGTAGAAAGACATATACATACGGATACAATTCATTTGCACTAGGTGATTCTACTGCAGCATTGGGAGACAGATCTATTGCATTTGGTTATGGTGCACGCTCAGTGGGTATAGGTGCGATAGCTTTGGGAACAGTTTCAGTGAACATAAGCGGTGTACCCACTGGTAATTATACTATTGCAAATGGGAATTACAGTTTTGCTGCTGGAATGGGAGCGGTAACAACTAATAACGCACTCGGATCAATAGCTCTTGGTTCCTTAACAACAGTAAATGGGATTGCTTCTTCTTCAATTGGTTGTAATAATTATGCGAACGGACTGTATTCAAGTGCAATAGGTACCAATAATTTGTCAGATGGAATGTACACTTTAACTCTTGGATCGAATGATACAGCCTCAGCAGATGCCGCGATGGCAATAGGATTTAGTAATAAAGCAACAGGGAACCTTTCACTTGCAGTAGGTGCTAATAATGAAGCATCTGGAGTTTCCTCTTCAGTCATAGGTTTCAGTAGTATTGCCAGCGGACATTTTTCTGCAGCCTATGGACATTTTGTCTCTACAGACGGGAAACAGGGATCTATTGTATTTGGTGATTACTCATCAGGTGGAACATATATGTATGCTAATAACCCAAATCAATTTAAAGTAAGAGCTTCGGGTGGCTATGTTTTTCATTGCGATCCTGCGTTAAATGAAATTAATACTGTATATATAAATCCTATGACAGGAGATTTAGGTTTGGGTATAGAATATCCTGCCAGAAAATTGCACATAAAAGATGTAATGCGTCTTGAACCTCGTCCGCTACCACCAATGCCGGCAAGTGCAGGTGATATATACTATAATTCCCTTGATAATAAACTTAAAGTTTATAATGGAACTGTGTGGATGGATTGCTACTAGAAAGTCTATTTTGAATATTGTTTTTTAGGGCGTCGATGTGGTGCACAAAACAGTAGTAATTAGTTGAAGGGGTGGGCTGCTTGTTAAGTTTATAGTTATTTGTTGATGGTATTTCCTTATGACCAAATACATACTCCCAAACTAGTTGCTCAACCTATCAACTTTTTTAGTACATCATTATTATATAGGGCTATGAGTAAATCATTATCAACCTGAATTCCCTTTTTCCTGTGCTCAGATAAAATTTGACTAATTGTTTTTAATCCATCGAATTTTCTGATTAATTCCAATATATCTTCTGAGATTTTAAAACTCCCGTAAGGATTTGATAGTAAATAATTTTTATCCGACAAAGGAACAAGATTTGTTACTTCATTATAAGCTAGCCTTTCAGGTAACTCCGGATTTTTTATTATTGATAAATTAATTTGAATTTCGTTAATAAAAATATCATTATCAATCCCCATTATCTGCTCAAACTTATTTTTGTCCAATGCTGAAACAATTTTATATGACCTGATGTAAAAATCAATTTCTTTGTTCAGCCATTTTCCCCATGTATCTGAATAATTATCAGGTTTTGTCTCATCAATATCTGAAATTTTAAAATTCTGATTTTTTTCTGTTTTATAATCAGTATTAAAAGGTGCATCCAGTTTATATATTGCATAATTTGAAAGATGTTTTTCTACTTCTTTGAGATAGAACTGTAAACTGAGCCAGAATTTTTCACCGGTCTTTCCATGATTATATCTGCAGAAATATGTGGAACAAACTGCTGATCTCCCTTTCCAGACTGAACATCCATTTAACTTTTGATCATAAAAGGGACAAATTAATTTCTTGCTTTTTCCAAATCCATTATGCTTTCCTTTATTATATAAGAAATCATATAATTTGCTACTGTTAATTCCTTTGGGATATGTATTTATACCTTTTTTTATTTTTGCAATAAGTTTACTTCTACCAATAGCAGTTTCAGAATCATTATCAGATAAAATAGACCCGATGAGGTAATTTGGAATCGAAGGATAATATGTACAACATTTACTTTTCGATGAAAAATAATTTTGTGAAGACATGAATTTTACAGGCTTAAGCATTATGCATTTACTGCAAGATGCCAAAACCTCTTTTTCGATATCAGAATTTAAAATATCAGGTAAAAAATCCTGATAAAGCAAAGGAAGATAGTCAGATATTTTCACGAAAGTTATTTCAATTCATGTAAGCACATGAATTTAAATTAAAGTTTCAGTTTTAATTTTCTGTTTAAATATAAACCTGAATTTTCACCATTAACAACAATCAAATCTTTTTTGTTTAAAGTTTTAATAGTCTTCCCTTTAATTTCTTTTTTGTTTTTCATCGTTTATAACTTTTTTATATAGTATGCCAAAAAATTTGTTTCTTTAAAGTTAGGTATATTTTTAATATCTGAAAAACAAAGAATGAAAAAATTATTTTTATTGGATGCTTATGCATTAATATTCAGAGCTTATTATGCATTTATTAAAAATCCAAGAATCAGCTCAAAAGGATTGAATACATCAGCTATATTTGGGTTTACCAATACAATTCTGGATGTACTTAATTCTGAAAAACCTTCTCATATTGCCGTAGTGTTTGATTTCCCCGGACCAAATTTCAGGAATCATATATTCTCTGATTATAAGGCTAACAGGCAGCCTACTCCTGAAGATATCAAAATTTCAGTACCTTATATAAAGCAAATTATCGAAGCCATGAATATACCGATTTTGCAAGCCGAAGGTTTTGAGGGTGATGATGTTATTGGTACTCTTGCAAAAAAAGCAGAAAAGCTTGGATTCAAAGTATATATGATGACTCCAGATAAAGATTTTATGCAACTGGTTTCAGAAAATGTTTTAATGTATAAACCCAAAAGATCAGGAAACGAAGCTGAAATTATAGGAATTGATGAGGTTAAAACTTTCTTCAGTATTGAAAAACCTGAACAGGTAATTGACATTTTAGGATTAATGGGTGATTCGGTTGATAATATTCCGGGAGCTCCTGGAGTTGGTGAAAAAACTGCAAAAAAACTGATCTCTGATTTTGGAAGCATTGAAAAATTGCTGGAAAATACCAGAAAGTTACAGGGAAAACTTAGGGAAAACATTGAAAATAACGTTGATTTAATAAAACTTTCGAAACATCTTGCAACAATTAATCTTGAAGCTCCGGTCGAAATAGATGAAAATCAGCTAAAAATCTGTAAAGTTAATCTTGAGAAAATCAAAAATATTTTTGATGAACTTGAGTTCAGAAATTTATTTCCACGAATGGTTCAATATTCTGAAAAGCAATCAGGAGAAAATGAACCTGTTGATAAATCAAAAAGTAAAAAGAAAGAACAGGAATACGATCCGTCTATTCATTTTCAAGGTTCTTTATTTGGAGATGATCTTCAGCCAAATGTACTTGCTGTAGCAAATTACGACAATATTTCAACCATTCCAAAAAAGTATTATTTAACCGAAACTGCCGAAAAAAGGAAAGACCTCATTTCTTTACTTGAAAATCAGAAGGAATTCTGTTTCGATACTGAAACTACTTCAATTGATGCCAATATAGCTGAAATTGTTGGTATTTCATTCTCTTTTAAAGATCATGAAGGGTATTATATTCCAATTCCTGCATCTAAGACCGAAGCTGAAAACATATTGGCAGAGTTTAAAACAGTTTTTGAAAATCCTGCAATAAAAAAAATAGGGCAAAATATCAAATATGATTTAATTATATTAAAATGGTACAATATTGAAGTAAAGGGAGAATTGTTTGATACAATGATAGCCCATTACCTGATTCAGCCTGAATTTAGGCACAACATGGATTTTCTTGCTGTAAAATATCTTAATTATTCACCAGTATCTATTGAATCACTGATTGGGAAAAAAGGAAAAAATCAGGGAAATATGCGCGATGTTCCTGTTGAAAAAGTTAAAGACTATGCCGCCGAGGATGCTGATATTACTTTTCAGTTGAAAAAAATCCTTGAAAAAGAATTGAAAGATAATGGCCTTGAAAAATTGTATTACGAAGTTGAAGAGCCATTAATTCCTGTTTTGGCAGAAATGGAAAAAACAGGTGTTAAACTTAATGTGGGTGAAATTAATAGTTTTGCTGTCAGATTGCAGGAAGAAACTCTTGAAGTCGAAAAAGAAATTTATAATCTGGCGGGTATTGAATTTAATATTTCTTCTCCAAAGCAATTGGGTGAAATTTTGTTTGACAGATTGAAAATTGCTGCAGAAGCAAAGATGACCAAAACGAAACAATATTCGACTGCTGAAGATGTTTTAGTCCAATTTAAAGATAAACATACAATAGTTGAAAAAATTCTTGACTACAGATCCCTGAAAAAATTAACATCAACTTATGCAGAAGCTCTTCCAAAACTCGTAAATCCGAAAACAGGAAAAATACACACATCTTTTAATCAGGCCAGAGTTGCAACAGGCAGACTGAGTTCCGATAATCCCAATTTGCAGAATATCCCTATCAGGGAAGAAAGAGGTCGTGAAATCCGTAAATCTTTTATTCCTTCTGATAATGATCATATCTTTTTTTCTGCAGATTATTCTCAGGTAGAATTACGACTGATGGCTCATCTGAGTAAAGATGAAAATATGATAGATGCATTCAGTAAAGGTGAGGATATTCATGCAGCAACTGCTGCCAAAATAAATAATATTTCCATTTCTGAGGTCTCAAGAGAAATGAGAAGCAGAGCTAAATCTGCCAATTTTGGAATTATTTATGGTGTTTCAGCTTTCGGACTGGCACAAAATCTTAATGTCAGCAGAACTGAAGCAAAAAAATTAATTGACAACTATTTCGAAACTTATCCAAAGGTGAAGTTATATATGGATGAAAGCATTAGAATAGCAAGAGACAGAGGATATGTTGAAACAATTTTTGGTCGTCGCAGAATGCTTAGTGATATCAATTCAAGAAACCAGATGGTGAGAGGAATGGCTGAACGAAATGCCATTAATGCTCCAATTCAGGGTTCTGCAGCAGATATTATTAAAATTGCTATGGCTGGAATATTTAAAAAGTTCGAAGAGAACAATTTGAAAAGTAAAATGATTTTACAGGTGCATGATGAACTGAATTTTGATGTATTTAAACCTGAATTGGAAAAAGTAAAAGAAATAGTTGTTTTCGAGATGCAGAATGCAGTGAAATTGTCAGTACCTTTAACTGTCGATATTGGTATTGGGAATAATTGGTTAGAAGCGCATTAGATTTATATGAAGAAAATCTTGTATTTTATTATTAGTTCCTTATTGTTTATAGCATGCGATCAGGCTATTAACTCACCTGTCAATAATTTGAAAGAAACCAGAAAAATTTGCATCCAACCATTCGAAGATATTGACACTGCTTATGTAAATGAAGTAAAAAGGGCAGTAATTAAACATTATGGTTTTCAGGTTGATATACTCGAACCGGTTGAACTGCCAAAGAATTCCTATATAAGTGTTCGTACTCCAAGATATCGGGCAGACACATTAATAAAATACCTGAAGAAAATCAAATTAAATGAATATAATAATATTATCGGCTTGACCAATAAAGATATTTCTATCACAAAATACATATATACAGGAGATACGGAAGTAGTAAAAGATCCTCAATGGAAATATCGCGACTTTGGTATTTTCGGATTAGGTTATAGACCTGGTCCAAGCTGTGTAATATCAACATTTCGCTTATATGCAAATGATGCAAATGAAGAAGTAATGAGAAGCAGATTACGAAAAATATCAGTGCATGAATTGGGACATAATCTCGGTTTACCACATTGTACAGATACAAATTGTTTAATGCAGGATGCTTGTGAGAAAATGAGCACAATAGATAGTGAAAATGAATCACTATGTGATAAGTGCAGAAAACAAATTTGTGTTGAGTAAAATTATTATTTGAACTATTTTATATGAAATGCCCATGAAAAAAATTTTCACAATCCCGATAGCTATCAAGGAGATATGATTATAAGGCTCCCGATAGTTATCGGGACCATCTGACCTTAATAAAAATAAATAAATAAATAAACAGATGAAACTAAAAGTTCTGTTTTTCGGAAAGCTGGCAGATGTCACAGAATCAGATAATTTGGAGATGAAAAACATATTTTCAATCGCTGAATTGATTAATGACCTCATTACAAAATATCCACAACTAAAGAATGAACAATATAAAATTGCAGTAAATAGAAAAATTGAAAACAATAATATCGGTTTAATTGATGGCGATGAAATTGCGTTATTACCTCCATTTGCAGGTGGTTGATTAACAAATGCCCATACACCTCGTTTTCAACGAGGGGGTCATGGTATGTCGTTTTTAACAACTGTAATCTCAAAAATCATTTTTATGAGTGTTTCCAGAAGCGCATAAAAATAAGGCATTCCTTATTTTCAAATCAAAAACAACAGATATTATGGACAGACACTATTTAGAAAATTGAATACCTGCCCCCTATAGCTATTCGGAGCGGGTATGTTTAGTACATGAAGGGCAGATGTAATCTATATTTGTAATTTATTAATTCAATGTTTATTTTTAATGGTATTAATGCTTGCTTCGCAGGTGTTTATAGGTGGTAAACTTTTAAAGAGGTGAATGGTACTGATATTGGATACTATTTTGAATGTGCAACCGGTATTATTTATTGTATAAAAGTTTTTCAAATTCTTCGCTTTTTAATTTAGGGTTAAGTTCAATAGCTTTATTATATATTTCTTTTGCTTTATTTATTTTTCCGGCAGCAAAAAATATCTGTGCTACCTTATAATATAATTCACTATTCTGCGAACCCATATCAACAGCTTTTTGAGCATAATTAAGCGCTGACTCAGTATTATAAAACGGGGCTTGAAATAAAATCTCGCTCAACTTGGCATAAAGTTCAGGTTCATTCGGATTGATTGATAGTGCTTTTTCGATGTACTTTCTTGCCTGCTTATGATCAGCTTCTTTTTCATAAATTATACCTAAAAAGTAATTCGCATCATAATTGTCGGGATATAATTTTACTAAGCGTAAAAATGCATCTTTTGCCAGTGTATATTGTTCCCTCAAATAATACAAGTACCCTATATTGGGTAATGCTGTTATGTCATTGGGATTGTATTCCATGGCTTTCCTGAAATATTTAATCGATTTATCTATATTATAATATTTTGTATTCACGTAGGCACCGTAAAAAATCCCAAGATTATTGATGATATGAATGTCTGTAGAATCCAATGAATATGCTTTATCAAGATAAAATTTTACTTTTTCCATTTTATTCAAATCCCCGTACAATTCAATCGTTTTTTTGTAAATACTTAGATTCCCACTATTTAATTCCAATGCTTTCAGATAATAAGTTTCTGCCTTTTTATAGTCTTTTTCTTCATGATAAACTGCTCCGAGTCCAAAATAAATATTTGCATCCTGAAATGCTTGTAATTTTTTGCTTTTCAGGAAATAATATTTTGCTTTTTTAATATTTTTAATTTTTGTGTTTAGGAAAATATCACCTAATTTATAATATGGAAAATAGTTGGTACTGTCTTTTTTGATGGCTTCATATAAGTAAGAAACAGCCTTTTCAGGTTGATCAAGATTAAATGCCAACATAATTGCATAATTTATTTTGGGGGCTGTGAAACAGGAGTCAAGTGCTATAGCTTTTAAATATTTTTTTTCAGCTTCTTTGTAATTTTTGAAAATAACTTCTAATTCAGCGAGATAAAAATACGTTTTGCTATTTGTAGAATCTTTTTGTAGGGCAGTTAAAACAAGTGCTTTAGCTTTTTCATAATTATTAAAATATTCGTAAGCAAGCAAATCTGCATAATTAAGTAAATAATTAACATTATTGGTGTCTAATTCTATCGCTTTTTGAAATGATTTTTCTGCTTCATCATATTGTTCCAGAAGCAGAAGTATCCGTCCCATGAAGTTCAGGTTATAATGATCATCAGGGTAATATTTAAAAGATTTCTGAAGTTCATCCCGCGCCAGTGTATATTTCCCCAGTGTGTAATAACATTCCGCCTTAAGATACGAAAGGTTTGCCCTGTAATATTCTCCATAAACAGTATCTATTTCATTTAAAATAACAAGGGCATCGGAATTATTGCCTTTATTAATAAGTTTAAATGCTATGGCCATATCAATAATGCATTCTATTTCTGCCTTTAAGTCTCCAGCCTGAATGTCTGTAAGTTTACTAAAAGATTGCATTTTTGTTTCCCCGCTTACTTGTTGTGTGGTATCTCCCGTAAGAATATATTTTACTATTGCCTGAACGCTGTCACCTGATGCCTGTTCATATACTTCTCCAAAAATTATTATGTTGGCATTTTGTTTTTTCCCTGTTTCAAGTGCCTGTTTATATGAAATAACGGCTTTATCTTTTTCAGGATTGTAAATAACCTGCATAGATAAATTATTATCTTCACTTTTTTGAACCAGCCTTCTCAAAATTGCATCTTCTAATTTTACAACAATGTTTGGATTGTCCTGTAAAACGGAAAAAGGTAGTATTAATACTATAAATGGATTTTCTTCTTTTTCAGGTATTATGATATCTTCTTTTTTACCTACTTTGTTATCTTCTTGTGTTTTCTGATTAAATGGATTAAAAAAAATAAGAGAAAAAATACTGATTAGCAGTATTATGCCAATACCTATACCAATCTTTTTCTTTTTACTTATTTTTAAGGGTTTTTCAGGTTCAGGATCAGAAACAATTTCTTTTTGTTTTACTTCTTTTAATTCAGTTTTTAATTGTTCTGTTTCTTTTGATGCAATATGGAGTTTCTCTTGAAGCTGAGATAATATTTGCCTTGATATTTCTAATTCTTTTGCTATGATTGTTTTTTCTTCCTTCAATTTATTATTCAGGATTAATGCTTTTTCATCGTTTTTTTGGTTTTCACTTATAGAATTTTTAAGTTCCTGTTCAAGTTTTTGTGTTTTTTTTCGTGAATTGTCCAAATCATCTTGCAAAAGGCATAGCTGTTCCTTCAATTTTTTTGTATCCCATTGTTGATCAATAAAGTTTGACAATCTGACAGGAATTTCTGTGCTGAGATATTCATCGAACAACCATATAATAAGCATTTGTAAAGCAACACGTCCATATTCTGCCTGTGAAAAAACAACCTTATTATCGTGTGTGGCAATATTGCCATAAATCTGTATTGTTTCTAACCAGTTTATAACTTTACGCGGAACAATATTTTCAGTAATCAGAAGATTAATTAATTCTTTATAACCCTTTTGAGCAGTTTTTTTTTCTCCTCTAATGCCGAAATATTCGTTGGTAATAATCAATTTAATAGCTGATTCACCCGATTTACGCATATTTGTTAATGCATCGGCAAAGCGGTCGTTATAGAAATGTTCAAAGGAATTTTCCGCCCACTTTGAAAAATCGTTAACCTTATTTTTTAACAGGCTGTTCATATTAATATTTTTCAAAATTAAACAAATAATTAGAAAAGTCTGTTTGTAATATCTGTTTTTGAAAATCTATGTATGCCTATTCCGGTATTTATCGGAACTACAGGGGATTTTATATTTCTGATTTTTACATTTATACTGCAAATAGGATAAATCTCCGCATAGATTGGTTTAATTATGTTATGGGTTAAAAGGTTGAGCTCCCGATAGCTATCGGATCAAAAATCAGTATTCCTTGTTCTCAAATCAAAACAACTGCCCATTTCCCTCGTTTTCAACGAGGTGGTATTGGTCTGTCGTTTTTAACGACAATAATCATTTTTTAAAGTTTTTAATTGACATTTAAAAGAAAACCTTATTTTTGAGAATCAAAACATGTACAGGCAACTATTCGTGTCTTTTCTTGTCAACATTGTTATACCAATTGTATTATTAATAACGAAAAATGAAAAAACTAATTTTTATAGCAGGTTTTATATTTGTCTTCAGTCAGATTTATTTTTCTCAGTGCGAAATATCCTCATTGGCTGATACTGTTTATGTTTGTCAGGGTGATAGTATTTACCTTTCAGCAAGTGGGGGATGCATCACTTACCTGATGGACAATAACTTTAACAATGGCACATCAGGGACAGGTTGGGCTTCAGGTTGTTTTGGACAATATAATAACCCATGCATTGCTTCACATGACAGTTCAATATATTGTTGGTTCGGTCCATCAAATAATTTGCCTAGAGATGCAATGACTACTATTTATGCAGTTTCAACAAACTGCAGTATTTGTTTCGATATGGTATATGCAGTTGAAGGAGAGTTATCGCCATGCGAAGGAATAGATCAACCTGACGAAGGTGTATATCTCCAGTACTCAGTAAATGGTGGAGCTACATGGATAGATATCGAATATTGGCCTCCCGATGATCCGAATTGTTCAGGTTCCGGAGGATATGACAGTTGTATGACACAATGGACTCATTATTCTGTGGATGTACCACCCGGAGCAACCGGATCGACTACCATGTTTAACTGGCATCAGGAGAATGTTTCAAGTAATTATGAGTCTCATTGGGGATTGGATAATATAAAGATTTTTTGCGATTCAGCTAATGTTCAGTGGGTTTGGAATGATGGCACTGCTGATTTTGCATATATTCAGAATCCTGTTATACTATCTCCCACAAATCCGGGTATTTACAATTATTATGTGACTGTATCAGATGGGATAAATAATGCAACTGATTCAGTTGTTGTTCAGGTGAGTTTCTGCAATGCAATTGATGAAAACACATCAAATTCATTTGTAAGCATTTATCCTAATCCTGTCAATTCAATATTACATATCGAATCACAAACGGAAATACATCTCATAGAGTTGTTGGATATTTGCGGTAAAAAGGTTTTTTCAGTAAATACTGTCGGTAAATTGGTTAAAACGGATATTAGTGATCTCCCACAAGGGATGTATTTTATTAGAATAAAAGGAGATGGCTTTTTAGAAACATATAAAGTGATAAAACAATAGCCTGCTACAATAACCAACGGGCTAACATGTTGATTGTTTAATAATTAAAAACAAGTCGCATCAAAAGTTTCTCCGGCTTTTATATGTCCTTTGTCCTTAGCGAATTTAAGATCAGAACAGGCTTTTTCGTTTTGCTTTAGTTCATACGATTTGATGCTTTTCACGAACCGGACACAATAATTCTAATCAAAGAGATCCCTGTAGAAAGAATTGTTCACAGGGAGCCGGAGATCAGGTTTTGGAAGTTTTGGAAAGGACTCAAATTTAAGTTTCTGCTTTGTATTCTTATTTTGCTTCTAATAATTGCTATTTTTCTAAAAAAAAAATAGATAATCTTTCTATCACTCAACTTTTTTCATTATTTTTCATAGTTTTTCAAATATACTTTTTAAAGTAAATGTTGCGCTTATTTATATAATTGCAACGTTTATGTGTGATATTTGACGTTTATGAAAAAAATAAAGAGATTATTAATATTAAAAATGATTTATTATGAAACCCACATGTTAAACTAGGTTTAACACAAAGATCGGATGAATAAATTTCAGCACATTTTTTCAGTAATTGTCGTTGAATCATGTG
>JBDRPR010000595.1:0-6724 GCA_043826845.1 Bacteroidota bacterium | reverse complement strand
ACCTTTTTTATCCTTGTTAACAACTGAAAACACATCCACATGAACAGGTCTGACAATCAAGTTATCAATATAAATTGAATCAACCCAATTTTCGATGGGTTTAATAAAAACTTTATGTCTGCATGTGTTGCTTTTAGGTTTAACATATAATTGCATTAATGACCAGTCTCCAAATATCAGAACAGAAAACCTGACATCGGTATATGCGACATAATCACTAACTCCAGTGGACTCATCATATTCTTCAATCACAGCATGAGCAAAAGTTCTTCCATAACCTTTATTATAGTACCAGAAACTAACCTCATAAGTAAACTCAGGATTTAACTTACCAGTTTCAAATTCAGCAAGAATATTATATTCTTTTTTTAACCCACTGTAGCATCCAGTCCCTAAAAGATGGATTGTGGAAATATTTCCTTCATAATTATCAACATGAACAAAAACATTTGTATCAGAAATCACCAGTCCATTTTTCCTATGCAATGAATCATTAATTGCCATGTATTTTTTCAATACATCTTGTTTATTTTCGTAAAATAACTTATCATAATCGAGTTTTGCCAGCTTAAATTCCTGGTTTTCATAAAATATCTCAGACATATTGTATAATCTTTGCTCATAACCGTTTAAAGTTTCATTTGTATAAACGACCAAAAAAGGTTTTGTACTATGCATATCATTTTTAATAGCTTTAGTATAAAATTCAGGTAAAAGAATCTGAATGCTTTTTTTCGCTTCACTCACAGATGTTCTGCCGCTATTACTGCTTAATACTGGTAAGTTTTTATGATATGCCAGCAACATTGTAATATTTGAAGATTTGGAGGATGGATAAACAATAAAATCTTCAGAGCCATAATGATAATATGGGAACGGCAAAATAGCCTGAAACTGATCAGCATCAAAACTTTTTAATGCCTCTCTAAAATAATCAGGAAGCTTACTATATTTTAATTGATTTTTATTCTTAACGATGCTTTTTGAAAAATAGTTTTGATATGTATATCCTTCAGCAAGTATTATCATCTGTGATAATACCAACAATACAATCCCAAATATTTTTTTTCCTTTTGATTCAAAATATTTGAAAATATTAAAAAGATAAACAACAACAAAAACATTTATCACATAATAAAATACCCATGAAAAACGTCCAAGACCACGGAACTGTCGCAAAGGTTTAAAATAATCGAGCAGAAAATCAAGCCCCCATTTGTAAGGTAATGCCATGGAAAAAAGCAAAATAATAACTGAAGAAATAAAAAATATCAGCATCTTTTTAGGAATAAATTCTTTTAATCGACTTTTTTTTCTTCTAAAAATCAGGTAAATCAAATAGAAAAGCAAGGAAATTAATGCCAAATTTACAAATGTACCGACATACCCAATGCCTTCCCATGAATGCTCTCCAATATTAAAAATTAAACGATATACTTTCTGTAATTCAACATTGTATGGTAAAAATATTGTGCTTGTATCCGCAACGTATAAGTATAGACCAACAGGATTATCAGTGCGGTCAATATGGTGATCTGTAAATTTTACTATTGAGAAAAATACAACAACCGGAATAACCATTTGCAAAACAATATGCAGGTAATTTTGCAATCTCCTGAATTCTTTTTTATAAAAAACAAAATAAAATAACCAGTTTAGAAATAAGAACATTATAGAAATTATCCCCAGATATGGATGCAAAAAGAAAAAAACTATTTCAGCTATAATGATATATAATGTATATCTTATTTTTCTTTCTTTTAAAAACCGGATCATAAAATACCATATCATCGGAATAAAAAACAAGTAGAACATTCCATAATGACCTGACAGGCGAAAAAACTGTGGAGACAACAATGTGATTGATATTGAGGCAGCTATTGCATACCAATAGCCGACTTTAAACTCCAGCAAAATTCTATAAATAAAAATAATACATATCAAAATTGAAAAAATCAGTAATAAATTCATAATACCAACACTATAATCAGTGATGCAGGGTATTATATTAGCCAATACCTTTACGGGAAATGATATTGCCGGTTGTGCATCTAAGTAACTGAAATGTTCACCATATGGATAATTTACACTTTGTGTTTCTATAAAAGATGTGTCATTTTTAATGAAATAAGCATAGGTATAATAATTTTTAAATGCATCGCCCTGACTTTCGAACATAAACATGTTGGGCTGGAAAATTACTTTTTGGTAAAATATGCTCATTAATATAAAGGACAGAACAACGAGAATAATAAAATATTTTTTCTTGGTTAATATCATATTACAAATAATTTACTTCGACCATACATTATATTTAAAAATACACCATAAAGCTTTAAGACCATCTTTCCATCCTATTTTTTTCCCTTCTTTATATGTTCTGCCATAATATGATATCCCCACTTCATAAATACGGACATCTTTAATTCTGGCTATCTTTGCTGTTATTTCAGGTTCAAAACCAAAGCGCTTCTCTTTTAGTTTAATTTGCTGAATAATTTCTGTTTTAAAGAGTTTGTAACAGGTTTCCATATCAGTTAGGTTCAGATTTGTCATAGCATTAGACAAACGTGTTAAAAACCGATTTCCAATTGAATGCCAGAAAAACAAAATACGGTGAGGTTTGCCCCCCATAAACCTTGAGCCATAAACCACATCGGCAAAACCTCGTAATATTGGTCTGATAAGGATATTATATTCTTCAGGATCGTACTCCATATCAGCATCCTGCACAATCAAATAATCTCCAGAAGCCATTTTAATACCGGTTTGTATGGCTGCACCTTTACCCATATTAATTTCATGCCTGAAGTAAAATAAATCGGTCAATTTTTTCTGATTAATCAGATTAATAACCTTTTCCTCTGTTTTATCTGTTGAGCAATCATTAACAATTATTATTTCTTTGCTGACATTATCAATCAACTCAACTTCAAGAACTTTATTAATAATATTTTCAACAGTATTTTCCTCATTATAAGCAGGAATAACTATTGATAATTTCTTGAATTCATCCATTTAAGCTAAAAATAAACAGTTTTTTAAAAAAAGTGAAATAAGATACAATATTAAGTATTTTATATGAAATCTCCATGTCCAAAAAACACAAAAAGTAATTACTAGAGTTTATGAGTTTGTCGAAATTAAAATAATTTAAACAAGACCTCTGCCAGAAGACACAGACGGACATTTGAAATATTTATTTTGTGAGACTAAAAGTGAAGAGTAGAATACCTGAGAGGATTCATTATCAGATCGAAATGCTATATTGAACTGATAAACTTCTTGGTGGACGGATATCTCCGGGGCGTGTCATATATTCCTTGTTAAAGACATTCTTTATTATAATGGAAAAATTTGAATTATCAGTAACATCGTAAGCCATTCTTATATCAAAAACGCTATATCCTTTATTATGTTTTTCACGGTATTCCATATAGCCGGGGAGAATATATATATTGCCTGTCAGTGGCTGTAAAAATATTTCATCAACATTAATCATAAAACTGTAATACATAAAACTGAACCCTGCCGAAAACTTCTTATAATCCAGTTGCAGATCACCTTTTGCCGAGTGATAATAGCGATATTTCAACATGTTGCTATCAGTGCTTCTGGTAGTATCATTTGCATCAATAGTCAGATCAACAGGATTTGTATAAACATATCCCAGTAAAATAGTTGCCGGTATTCCAAAAATTTCACCTTCTCCCGTAAATGTAACATCAACACCCGTTATCTGAGCGTGTCCGACATTTTGAGATTGAAATCCCATATTGTTCATAGTAACGTGATCATTAACATTATAAGGATCTAACGGTTTAAAAGTAACTGTATCGTAAAACCAGAAAGCATATTCCATCATATTTCTGTATTCTGTCCAGAAACCTGCAATATCAAGATAACCATTCCAATTGCTGATCTTTAGTCCCTGTTTAATTCCGATTTCAGCATTCCATCCTCTTTCAAGAGTTAAACCAGGATTTGGAAAAATTTTAAGAGAACTTATTGTTGCCATAGTATATTTTTCAGCAATTGAAGGAAATCTGAAACCCTGACCAAATGAAGCTCTGGCAAACGTATAATCAGTAATCCGGTAATTTGCTCCCATTCTGATAACAGGAATTACCGGAAGATTAATGGTATCATTCGATAATAAAATATCAACCTTAGAAACAGTTTCACTTGTATCAATACGAAAATATTCTGCACGAACACCAAAAGACAATGATAAGCGACCTATTTTTTTATCAGCCTGTGAAAACAAACCAAGATTTGAACTAAAATGATTTCCGAATAAATTCGCCCTAATTTCAGCATAGGTCATTGATATACCACTGGTCAAAAAAAGTTTGTTTTTAAATTTTTTATGATACTGATATTCTCCGTAATACTGATCAGCAGAACTATTTTTTGAAGAATCGCTTTTAAATACATTTTCAACAAAAAAATACCTTGTTCTCAGTGAATGTTTATCACCATTTTTATTAAAATAACCAATAAAAGGATCAATATTTAATCTTTTTCCAATTAAAGGGAGCACTGAACCAACCGGTTGTCTGTATCCACCCGTTGTATCATCAAGCCACATAAAAAAATCCTTCTTATCATTTACCATAATATTCGAATTCACTCCATAACTCAATCCTTCGATTTTTTTATCCCGATACCTGAGATTCAGGTTTCCTCTTAATCTTTCATCATTTTCATTTTCTCTGTATCCATCATTACTGTACGCATGAGCTCCAACTACCATGTCTAGATTTCCAATTTTTCTGCTGTGAAAAATATTTGTTCCGGCAAATATAGGTTGTGTATTTCCCCACCAAATCAGTTCTTCCCTTTGAGGATTCATATATATTCCTGAATAAGCACTTATTTTTGTCTTTGGTTCATCACCGGGAAATGCAGTACGAATATTGATCACTCCATTTAATGCAGAAGACCCAAATAAAGAAGAAGCAGCTCCCTTTATCACTTCAATCTGTGAAATATTTTCAAGAGGTACAAAATTCCATTTCGTATCTCCGACATCGGGAGTAATAATCGGAAGATCATCAACAAGAACCAGAACCCTGCTTCCTGCTCCGAAACTGTATCCACTCCCTCCTCTGATACTTGGTTGCGTGTCAATAATTTCAAGACCGGGAATATAATTAAGAGCATCATCAATACGCGTAGTACTCATGTTTTCAATTTGTTCAGGTTTCATTATTTCCATTGAAACAGTGACATCTGATAATTTTTGTTCAAATTTACCTGCACTCACCACAACTTCGTTAATAAGTTCAGTTTCAGTAACCATTTTTATATTCAATATTATCTCATCACCTTCATTTAATTTTATTTTTTTTATAATTTTCTTATATCCAATAAAATAAAAATTAAGATTATGTTCACCAGGCAATAATTTAAGCATATAATTACCAGTAACATCTGATATAGTTCCTACTTTGTCATCTGTATATATATTGACTCCCGGTAAACTCTCGCGGGTTGATGCATCAGTTACCCTTCCTTTAATAACGGCTTCCTGAGAGAAAGTAAGATTTGCAATAAAAAAAATGATAATCAAGAAAAATAATGATTTCATATAAAAAGTTTTTAATAAAACAAGGTGCAAAATTAAGCAAAATTAAACATTGCAACACAAATTGTCAATTGTCTGAAACGCTATTATTTAAGAAGCTAATTTATTTTTCCTTTTATAAAGGATGTTCTTAACCAGAGAGTAAAGTAAAATCAGTACTGATAAAAATACTGCAATTCTTCCTAAATAATCTCCATATTTTGTATAAAAAGTGATTTTATCATTTGCATTTAGGGTGCCTTTAATGGCTGTTCTCACCCACCAATCAGTCGCTTGAAGTATTTCCCCTCTTTGATTTATAAAACAACTGATTCCTGTATTGGCTGAACGTGCAATACTTCTCCTTGTTTCTATAGCCCTTAGTGCTGAAAAACTCAGATGTTGCCTGTAACCTGGTGTATCTTCCCACCAGCCGTCATTGGTTATCACGAAAATAAAATGAGCTCCGTTGGTTACCCATCCTGAAAAATACTGGCCAAAAATTGATTCATAGCATACCGGCACACCAATTTTTATCGTGTCTTCAGGAGAAGTAAAAACTGATCTTTCCTTTTGAACTCCAAGTCCTCCTGAAGTTCCACCAAGATTAACTGCAAAATCTCCAAGAAGACTGAATATTTCAGGATATGGCATCATTTCAACACCCAGCACCAATTTTGACTTATGGTATATCTGTATTTTATCCTTTTCGATCTGAATAGCAGAATTAAAGGCATCGTAATAATAGTCAACAGGATATTGATTACCAAGATCATCTGTTTCATAAACCTGTTTATGCCTTGCTGTTACAGACAGTTCTTCGCCTTCATCAAACTGATTAAAAGTAGATGCACCTATCACAAACCTAAGATTCGGATGATCATTTAAATATTTTTTTATAATCTCAATACAATTCACATCTTCAGTGTCTTCTTCCCAAAAACCTGCGGGGAGGGCAGTTTCAGGACAAACAACAAAGTCCGTATTTTCATCAACCAGTTGATCCGCAAGGTTTAATAATATTTCAAGCTGCTTCATTTCACTCATTCCATCGAATTTTTCATTATAAGGGTCAATATTAGGCTGTACAACAATCATTTCATACGGATTTTTCTTTTCATTATATGTATAATATCTTATCAAAGAATATGTTAA
>JBDRPR010000594.1:0-4923 GCA_043826845.1 Bacteroidota bacterium | reverse complement strand
TCGAAAATCATCTCACCCCAACGATTGTAAACAGAGAGTTTATATTCATCAACACCAATATGTATTGGATGAAAGACATCATTATTATAGCTTCCCAAGGTATAAACACCACCATTTGGTCCTGACTGATTTGGCGTAAATGCATTGGGAAATTGAATCATACCATTTGCTTCAGCAACCACAGCTCTGTATATAGTAAAAGAATCAACACAATTATTCTCTGTACAAACTACTAAAGTAATATTATATGATCCTTCTTCAGTATAATAATGAATGGGATTTTTCTCTATTGATGAACCCCCGTCACCAAAATCCCACTGATACAAAGTAGCATTTTCTGACAGATTTACACATTTAACAGGTTGATCTGGAATAAATACCACAGAAGGTGCTGCTGTGAAATATGCTGTAGGATTCTGATATACTTCAATAATTGCTCCTCCCGTTATATCAACTCCTCCAGGCCCTGTTGCAGTTAATTGTACTGTATAAGTTCCAGCATCGTAATAAATATGAGTAGGATTAGCTCCGGATGAAACTGTACTGTCTCCAAAATCCCAGATATAAGATTCCGCGTATAAACTGGTATTGTCAAAACTCACTTCAAGTGGAGCACAACCTTTGGCCGAGCCTGTGAAAGATGCTTCAGGTTCAGGTGCAGTAATTTCAATTGAACCATAAGCCGTATCAGTACAATAGGCGCTATATACAATCAAAGAAATATCAAAGACTCCCCAATGTGTATAACCATGGTTTGCAGGAAATTGATTCTGATCAGTGGAACCGTCTCCAAAGTTCCAAAGATAATTCCATGTACCTGGGCTACTTGTATTACTTACATTCACATATGAAACGGGGTCTGTAAAAACCTGAGTGGCAGGATTTGCAACAAATCCGGCAATTGGTGCCGGATAAACAATAATATTGTGACTCACATTATCTGAGCATCCATAGCTTGAATAAGCAGTCAACATAACGTTATATGTAACAATAACAGTTGTAGTATTCTGGAAATTATGCACCGGAGAAATATTTGCAGAAGAACCACCATCACCAAAATTCCATGAATAGGACGAAGCACCCATCGTTTGATTAGTGAAGCTAACAGGCAAAGGGTGACATCCGGATGTATCAGATACAAAATTTGCTAATACTTCAGGATAAACAGTAATTATGTTTGTTGTTGAGTCTTTACATCCATATAGATTTTCAGCAACAAGTTTCACTGTGTAATTAACAGGAACACTCTGAATGTTTGTAAAAATATGATTAAAGGAAGAATCAGGTTGTGTACCGGTAGTACCATCTCCAAAATTCCATGCATTTAAAGTCGCTCCGGTTGAATTATTAATAATTGTTGTATTGAATGGAGAACAACCTGAGGATACTCCAAAGTTAAAATCTGCATTAGGAACAGGATATACCGTCACATTTCCTGTTGCAGTATCAGTACATCCATAAAGAGATTCAGCAACCAGAGAAATATTATAATTAACTTCGTAAGAATTTGAATTCACAAAAATATGCGTGGGTTCGAAATCAGTCGAAAGAACTCCATCACCAAAATCCCAGTTATAAGAAACAGCGCCATTTGATGTATTATCGAAATATATACTTAAATCTGTACAGCCGACTGTATCATAATTAAACTGTGCATTAATGTTTGGATAGACAAGAATAGTCAATGATGTTGAATCAATACAACCAAATGAGTTTTGCGCAATCAATCTTGGGAAAAAATTAACAGGATTGATCCCTGTATTGTTATAAATATGATTAAATGAAAGGTCACTTGTGTTACTGGTAGTGCCATCATCAAAAATCCAATAGTATGTGTCTGTACCGGTAGAATGATTTGTAAATTCAATATTTAACGGACTGCAACCCGAATTGACATTTATTGAAAAATCTGCAACCGGTGACGGGAAAACTACTACCGGCTTTACTGATGTATCCATACAACCAAAAGAAGAAGTTGTTATCAGTGTAACAAAATATGTTGTGTCCTGTGAATTAGTGTTAGCAAAAGAATGATTAATAATGTTTGATCCTGCAAGAACTGTTCCGTCACCAAAATTCCACTGATAAACGGCTCCACCCGGACTACTTATAAACTGAACATCAGCAGGATGACATGCTGTATCAGGATCAACAGTAAAATCGTTATCAGGATTTGGGTAAACTGTAACAAATTGACTTGATGTGTGCGGGCACCCATTAGAAGAGATTGCAGTAAGAGTCACATTGTAATACTGAATTAAAAAAGTATAATTATAAAAAATGTGTGTTGGATTATCAGTAGTATCCGGCGGACTTCCATCTCCATAATCCCAGATATGCAAAACTGATCCCAATGAAGTATTGGTGAAATTTACAGTACTCGGACTGCAAACCGGAGTAGCATCAGAAGTGAACATAGATTGCGGAATTGGATTCACAGTCAGTTGATGTTCAATTGAATCAAGGCAACCAAAGGTGGACTCTGCTACCAGTTTAATCGTATAAATTACATCAGACGAACTTGCATTTAAAAATGTATGATTTGGATCGGGATCATTTGAAGTAGTTCCATCTCCAAAATACCAGGTATAATTCACTCCGCCTATTGTAGTATTT
Source organism: Bacteroidota bacterium (assembly GCA_043826845.1). GTDB lineage: Bacteria > Bacteroidota > Bacteroidia > Bacteroidales > CAYTAU01 > JBDRPR01. Next base: position 2,307 of record JBDRPR010000594.1, on the reverse strand, counting down.
GTAAATGTCAGATTAAACGGAGAGCATCCTGAAGTATCAACCGGAACAAATTCCGGATCAGGAACAACATCAAAATTTATTGTCACAGTATTGCTGTCAATACAGCCTGTATTGTTCTCATGCCATTGATAAACATATGATCCATAAGTGTCAGCCGTAACAAGTGATGAAGGTGAATTTATATCCGAAAATACTGTATTTCCTGTCCCTGAAATCTGTGTCCATGTTCCTGTACCTGCACTTGCAGAAGCATTCAGATTAACTGATAATCCGCACAGACTCACATCTGTTCCGGCATCAGCAACCGGTTGTTCAAAGAATGTTACAGAGACTATATCGTTGTCAGAGCAACCGGGTCCGAATACTTCTGTCCAGACAAATTCATAAACACCATATATGCTAACTGAAACCTGACTATTTGCAAGATTTTCATCATCAAATACGGATGTTCCCGGGCCGCTCAACTGTGTCCATGTGCCTGTTCCAATACTTGCAGTTGCATTTAAATCATAGTCAGGGCCACAAATACTGTCATCAGGACCTGCTTCAGCAACAGGAACTTCATATACGGTAATTATAATATTATCATTATCAGTACATCCATGGTCATCAATTACAGTATAGGTGAGATTATATGTTCCAAGTACAGAGCAGTTGAAAACCGGGGTCTGTACATTGGGATCATCAAGGTACGAAATATCTCCTGTCCAGGTATGTGTTGTATAATTCCCTGTACCACCGGTAGGATTACCATCAAGATTGAAATCAAAACCAACACAAGCCATTGCAGGATCGGGAAGGATGTTTGCCTGCACCGGATTAACGGTAACAGTGGCATTTTGAGTTCCGATACAACCATTATCATCAGTGACAGTATAAGTCATATTATAAGTACCCTGAGTTCCTGTTAAAAACGTTGGAGCCTGAATATTTGTAAAGTCTAAAGGACCAGTGTTCCCAGTCCAGAGATGTGTAATAATTGTTCCACTCCCTGGTGTTGGATTTCCATCAATTATAAGAGCATCACCCGGACAAACTTCTAAATTGGGACCAGGAAGAATATTTGGAACAGGTAAGGCATATACAGTAATGTCATAAGTTCCGATACCTGTACATCCATTTGCATCTGTAACCATGTATGTTATTGTATGAATACCTGCACCGGCAACTGAAGGATCAAAGTTGCCTGTAGATGAATTGGTTATACCGGTACCTGACCATGTTCCACCCGTGGTTGCAGCATTCAAATTTACTGCAGGGTCATTCAGACAAAATGGACCAGCAGGTGTAATTGTGGCATCAGGATATGGAACAATCAGAATAATTGCTGTAGTAATAATTGGAGGATAATCGCCATTAACCAAATCTATTGGTGGACCTGCAACAAATGGATCATCATATGGATTACAATAATTCCAGTTCCTTAAAGTGACTTCAAAAAACTGACCTACCAGAGCCGTATTAGGTGCGCAAACCTGAAGACTTACGTTATTAGGAGGTCCTGGGCCAACAACCGGTCCGGGCAATGGGACAATTGCTCCGGAATAAGGATATGTCTGAACAACTCCGCCAACTGTAACATTGTTTATTGTATAACTTGTACCATAAATCCATTGAGTCCATCTTGTAGGAGTATTGGGATTGTCATTCTCGACAGGAGGGACACAATTAAATAAGCTGACATCCTGAAAGTTAACACAACCATTATTTCCAACACAAATTGGAAAAATTTCAGGATCAATGGCAATTTCACCACCATTTGCATCATCAGTATCCCAAACACTAATGGTTTGTTCCTGAATCGAACTTGTGCACAGAACACCATTAACCTGTAATGTCGCAGAGGCGTTGTAAGTACATTGAGTACCTCCAGGAGGATATGTATGACTGGCAATATACGACCATTCGAATAAACCGGGATTTGAATTTACCGCTGCAAAAGTTTCCACATTTCCATCGTCCCAGTCAAAGACAATTTCGACAGGTGTTCCTGCGTCATTAACACCACGGTAAGTAACCTCCCATGAAACTATTACAGGGGCGCATAATCCATTTGGAATTATATCATTAGCTTTTGAAGTTATTGTACAACTTTGTGAGAATAAAAAAACAGAAAACAAAATAAAAGTGGTTGTGAGAAGTATTTTTTGTATATTAGTTCTGAATTCCATTTTACCTTCAATTAGTTAAGCTATATCAAACAACATCTTTTATTGGATTGTACGAAACAAATTTAAAAAAGGTTGGTTTGAAAAATATAATATTTTAATATTATGCGATTTTTTACTGTTTTTATAACGTCATTAA